>NZ_JBFRRH010000020.1:0-67938 GCF_041472995.1 Vibrio sp. 10N.261.46.A3
GTTAGGCGCCATTTATTGCCCAAGGCAGTAAGAGCAGCGATTAACTAATGCGATACTAGCTCAGTTGGTAGAGCGCAACCTTGCCAAGGTTGAGGTCATCGGTTCGAACCCGATGTATCGCTCCAGCTTTCTTCTAAAAAGCTATTAAGACTCTTTAAACCACCGTGTTTTTCTTTAGATCACAGAGTTTAAAGGCGACCTTAAGGGTCACGCTCTTTCTTTAATGCTGCGAAGCATAATCCCCCCAAAAAGCAAATAATCCTCCATCATGGTGGATATTTTTTTGTCTTAAATTTTTCTTAGCAACTGGAATGCTAGTAAACATCAGGTCTCTGAAGCAGATACTTGAGGTTTTTCACATCTATAAACAGACTTATCCACAAAATGTTAGGTGTGGATAACTTGGTTGATAAAGTTATTTCAGTCTTAATTCTTTACATATCCCTAAAAGATCTTTCTTGTTTTCAATATATTAGCTGAATTGCGGCGATCGTAACTTGTTGTTTTTTATCAAGATGAATGCTTATCTTCAATTTGATAAAAGATCGTTAACTTGTTGTTTTTTGATCTTAATCATTTATCGGTACTGTGTTTAACTTTGTGCGGGTGTCGGAAGTTTACGAGAGTTCTGAATTTTTTCCACATTGTTAGAATTGAGAACAAGGTCAAACATTGTTCTAAAATTATGTGCAACGAGTTGTCTTAAATATTGGACTATCGATGTGGGTGTCGTTGCCAATCCTTGATGCCAAAAGGGCTAGGCGTCTCTTGGTAGCCCTTTCTCAACAATGCGTATTAGTCTGTGCTTTTTGGTGAGGATTTTGCTGTTACTTTTTTGTACACCGCTATTTTTCTGCGTAGAGCTATCTTCTTGCACACTGCTAGCGTTGGGTAACTGCTGTAGTTGTTTATTCAAAGCCCACGCAATATGCACATCCAACATTTCGTTTTTTCCTTGATGAGATTCCAGCGTTTCAACAATGCGTTGTTGGAATGGTGCATTGCCCATCGCAACAAAGATATTGCGTAACCACTGGGTGTGGCCGATACGTCTGATTGCTGAGCCTTCCATTTTCTTTAGGAAGGTTGCTTCGTCCCAACTTGAAAGTGAAACCAGATCGGCTTCTTGGAAATCTTCTCTGCGGTGAAAGTCTGTTTGCTCTGTGAGTTCGGCATGACGATTCCACGGGCAAACTAACTGACAATCATCGCAACCGTAGATACGGTTACCAATGGCATCTCTATATTCTTCAGGGATCACACCATCATATTCAATGGTTAAGTACGAAATACATTTGCGCGCATCAACCACGCCATCAGCAATAATGGCACCCGTTGGGCAAGAAGTGATACATGCGGTGCATTTGCCGCACTCATCGACACTGGGTTCATCCGTTGGAAGAGGGATGTTAACCAACAGCTCCCCTAGAAAGAACCAAGAGCCAGCGTCTTTATCAAGAATTAATGAGTGTTTACCTGTCCAACCCAACCCTGCTTTCTGAGCGAGCGGTCTTTCCAAAATAGGCGCTGAATCGACGAAAGGGCGTGAGTCTAAACCCTCGACCTCTTTTTCAATTCTTTGTCCCAGCTTTTTCAACTGGTTACGGAACAATTTGTGATAGTCGCGGCCTAAAGAATAACGGCTGATGTAGCCTTGAGTGGTATCGCTTAGGTTAGAGGCAAACTGAGCTTCTGGTGGTAGGTAATTCATTCGAGCGCTGATCACTCGAATTGTGCCTGGGTGAAGTTCATCAGGACGTGCACGCATCATCCCATGTCGAGCCATCCAATCCATTTCGCCGTGGTTGCCTGCATCTAGCCATGCTTGAAGAGGGGCTTCGTGTTCACTTAAATCAACATCGCAGATGCCAACTTTTTGAAAGCCTAGCTCTTTTCCCCAGATTTTAATTTTTTCAGCAAGATGGTCTAGATTCATGGCTTAATTCTTATTTTCTCTGTTTTACAATTAGAGATAAGGCTAATTAAAATTAGGTTCGGCAAAAATGGGGGCGGATCTTAACGGATCTTAGTGGTGTTGACCAGAACAGACGCGTTTTGAGCAGTATTTTTCATAGAACTTACACTTGAGTGCTTGTCTCCCAAAAGCATCACGGTTTACTATTCTTGTTCTTTTGATTTTTATATAGTCAACGATCGATTTTTAGAGAACGTATTCATGAGCACGAAACAATTTACTTTGAAAGATGAACAAGCAACGATTCAATTAGGAACGGAGCTTTCTAATCTTTGCTCACAGCAGACGACTATTTATCTGCATGGTGATCTTGGCGCAGGTAAAACGACCTTCAGTCGTGGCTTTGTAAAAGCACTTGGCCATCAAGGGAATGTAAAGAGCCCAACGTATACTCTAGTTGAACCTTATCAACTTGCCGATTGGCAGGTGTACCACTTTGACCTTTATCGCCTAGCCGATCCTGAAGAGTTAGAGTTCATGGGAATTCGTGACTACTTTACTCCGGATGCTATCTGTTTGGTTGAATGGCCTGAGAAAGGTTATGGGATGCTACCAGAAGCTGATTTGGATATTGATATTCGTTACCAAGACGATCACCGTATTGTTTCTTTAACCGCTAATAGTGAATACGGACAGCGCTTACTTAGTCAGTTGGAGTTATGTTGATTTCTAGACGCCTTATTTCAACAGTTGCCATGATGGCTGCTGTTTTTTCTATACTGTTTTCTTCACTTGTTTCTGCAAACTCACTGAAAAGTTTAAGGGTTTGGCCTTCTCCAGAAGAAACTCGTGTGGTTATCGACTTAAAATCAGAAGCGGACTTTAGCTATTTCACCCTGAGTAGCCCGAGTCGTTTAGTGGTTGATTTAAAAAATACCAGTCTTGCGACTAAGCTACCGGTCGTGGTGAAAGATAGCCCTGTTCTATCTAAGATTCGTAAGAGCTCACCGCCAGACAAAAACACTTATCGCTTGGTTTTTGAGTTAAAGAAGTCGTCTAAAGCTGATTTGTTCAAACTGAGCCCGACTCCGGGTGGTCAGTATGGACACCGTTTGGTGATCGACTTACCTCATGGTGCGGCAAGTAAAGCGACATCGACGCCGAGTAAGCCAACGGTAAGTAAGAATATTAATCAGGTTAAACGTCAGAAAGACATTTTGATCGTGATTGATCCTGGCCATGGAGGTGAAGATCCTGGCTCAATCGGTCCATCTCGTAAGTATGAAAAAGACGCGACTCTGAGTATTTCTAAGAAGTTAGCAGCTCAACTGAATGCGGTCCCGGGGATCAAAACTCGTATGACTCGTAATGCTGACTACTTTGTGAACCTGAATCGACGTGTTGCGATTGCTCGAGAGAATGAAGCTCACCTGTTGATCTCTATTCACGCCGACGCCTTTACGACGCCTCAACCAAGAGGTGGTTCGGTATTTGTGTTGAATACTCGACGTGCGAATACCGAGATCTCACGCTGGATTGAGAACAAAGAGAAACAGTCAGAATTGCTGGGTGGCAGTGGTGCAGCTTTCACCGGCAATATTGATGATAAGAACGTAAACCAAACCTTGCTTGATTTGCAGTTTAGTCATTCTCAAAAAGAAGGCTACAAACTGGCAACGGCGATTCTGTCTGAAATGGGTAAGGTTGCGAAACTGCACAACAGCAAGCCGATTAACACCAGTTTAGCGGTATTACGTTCACCACAGATCCCATCTGTATTGGTAGAGACTGGCTTTATTTCAAACCCAACCGAAGAGAAGCTGCTTTTCCAACGTTCGCACCAAGATAAATTGGCACGAGCAGTGACTAAAGCGGTCGTTAAGTATTTGAAGGCTAACCCGCCAGAAGGGATTATCCTGTCTAACGCAACGTCATCAACGGGTAGCGTGAGCCAACATAAAGTCTCTCGTGGTGAGTCCTTGTCTGTTATTGCGAGCAAATATGGTACGTCGACACAGACGTTGATGAAATTCAACAATCTGAAATCGAGCAGCCTAGCAATTGGCCAAGTACTTAAGATTCCAGGCAGCGCTTCAAGTTCATCATCAAGCAATGCGGTTAAAACGAAGACCATCACTCATACGGTTAAGTCTGGAGAGTACCTAGGTAAGATAGCCAGCCGTTACAAAGTATTGGTTGCAGATATCAAACGAGAGAACCGCTTGAAATCTGAAACATTGAGAGTAGGCCAAAAGTTACGTATTACGGTTGAAGTGAAAGATGTACCTCTGCGCAAACACAAAGTTGCAAGAGGTGATTACCTTGGCAAGATTGCGTCGAAATACGGCGTGAGCGTCAACAGTATTCGCCAAGCGAACAAGCTAAGATCTGACAGCCTGGCTATCGGCCAAGTGTTGATTATTCCTCACAAGTAGTCTGTGGAATACTAGACGGCTTCAGGTATATCAATGATAAAAGAAGAACTAGCGCAAACGTAGCAGCGTTTCCATCAATGGCAGTAAGGTAGCTATAAATATGACGATTAAAATACTGCCAGCTCGGTTAGCTAACCAAATCGCAGCGGGTGAGGTGGTAGAAAGACCCGCTTCCGTTGTAAAAGAGTTGGTTGAGAACAGTTTGGATTCAGGTGCGACACGTATCGATATTGATATCGAGAAAGGTGGCGCTAAGATGATCCGCGTTCGTGACAATGGTAAGGGCATCGTTAAAGATGAGCTTGCCTTGGCGCTGAGTCGTCATGCTACCTCCAAAATCCACACTCTTGATGACCTAGAGGCGATCGTCAGCCTCGGTTTCCGTGGTGAAGCGCTGGCGAGTATTAGCTCTGTTGCTCGCTTAACCATGACTTCACGACCTGCCACTCAAGATCAAGCTTGGGCAGCACACAGTGAAGGTCGTGATATGCAGGTAAAACTGCAGCCAGCAGCACACCCAATTGGTACTTCGGTTGAGGTGTTGGATCTGTTCTTCAATACACCAGCACGCCGCAAATTCTTACGCACCGAGAAAACTGAATTCACCCATATTGATGAGTTGCTCAAGCGTATTGCATTAAGTCGCTTTGATGTGACGATCAACCTTCGCCATAACGGTAAAATGATTCGTCAGTACCGTGCTGCAAAAACACAAGTTCAAGCAGAAAAGCGCATCGCTGCGGTATGTGGCAATCCTTTTGTTCGCCATATGCTTAAGATCGAGCTTGAGCATCAAGGCCTAAAACTTCATGGCTGGATCACCACGCCAGAAGGGGCAAGACAACAAAGCGACCTGCAATACTGTTATGTGAATGGTCGTATGATGCGTGACAAGCTGATCAATCATGCTATTCGTCAAAGCTACGAAACCAGCCTGCGTCCAGACCAATTCGCAACATATGTGTTGTTCATTGAGTTAGACCCACATCAAGTCGATGTGAATGTTCACCCTGCAAAGCATGAAGTGCGTTTTCATCAAGCACGTCTTGTGCATGATTTTATTTACCAAGCATTGAGCGATGGTTTAGCACAGAGCAAGCAGATCGATGCTGCGCCAATCAATCAGTCGGCTTTTCATCAATCAGAAGTGACACATCATCAACAAGATAGTACGAGTTCTGAGGTTGATGGTGTTGCAAGTTTCGCTGAGCCTGAAAATACGCTACCTAGTAGCGCGGATCAAAGTCAGGTTTCGGAAAGGGTGCGACACGCTATTGAGCAAACGCCAGCTTACCCAAGAAAAGCTGAATCTGAACAAGTTTATGATAACCCTCAACACAGTGTTAATGATGGTGGGCGACACTATGCTCCATCAATCAGCTCAAGTTCATCTGCTAGTGAAAGCAGTCTTACCGGTTCTCCTCGCCAAGAGTGGATAGAGTCTCGACCTGAACCTAAAAAAGAGAAAGAGCAACACCAGCATCATGGTGAACCCGCGCCATCTAAGCGAGAAGTGAAAGCCTATAAAGAGCTTCTGAAAACGCCTGATTTTGACGATCAAGTTGTACAGCCTTCATCTTCTCAAGCGCATGTGGCACCAGTAGAAACCAGAGATAACATAGAAAATATAGAAGCTAAGCCTGCTCAACAGAATCCCGTTAACTTGAAGCCAAGAGCACCTGTAACGGACTTGGGTAAAGCGGTCTCGATTGTGGAACATCAATATCTGGTGATGGGCAATAAGAACGGCAGTGTGTTGGTTTCTTTGGCTAAGGCTGAGTTATTGCGTGTTGTTGGTCAGCTTGATACTCGAGGTGGTGCGTTAAAAAGCCAGCCACTATTGGTGCCCTTATCGATTAAGCTGGGTAGTGAACTTGTCGAAGTTGCTAAGGCGCTGAGCCAAACTCTGGCATTACTGGGGATTGAGCTTAAGGCGCGAAACAGCGAGGCGGTAATGGTGATGGGCGTGCCTTCTCCTTTAAGGCAGCAAAACTTACAAATTTTGATCCCAGATCTGTTATCTTACGCGGCTTCATTAAACGCTCAGATTGCTGATAATCACACGGCTAATGTTTTTGACGACCTATTGCCATCATTGGTCAACTGGATCGGGATTCAAACGGCACAAGTAAAAAGCGACTACACTTTATCTGAAGCGGTTCAACTAGTTGGGGAGCTTGAACAACTTTGGCATGGTCTACTTCCATTAGATGATCCAGAGTTTGTTAATCCTATCGACTTTTCAGCGACTATAGCCGCGTTTACGGTTTAATTTTTTCGCGACGACATTTGTCTTTTTAGCTGAATACGTCGCGACACAAAGCCCTTTGCTAAAAAGCGCTAAAACAGAGAAGCAAATACAAAATATCATGACTGAAAAATTACCTTTAGCGTTGTTTTTAATGGGCCCAACAGCGTCAGGAAAAACAGATTTAGCTATCCGCTTACGTCAGAAATACCCTGTAGAGATCATCAGTGTCGATTCGGCATTGATCTACAAAGACATGGATATTGGTACCGCTAAACCGGATGCGGAAGAGCTTGCGCTCGCGCCTCATCGCTTGATTGATATTTTGGATCCAAGCGAAGCGTATTCTGCGGCAGATTTTCGTCGTGATGCGATCAATGAAATGAATAAAATTGTAGCGGAAGGCAAAATCCCGCTACTTGTTGGTGGCACAATGCTGTACTACAAAGCATTGTTGGAAGGTTTATCGCCATTACCAGCAGCGGATCAAGAGATTCGTAAGCAGATTGAAGCGGAATCTATCGAACAAGGTTGGCAGGCATTGCACGATCAATTAAGAGAGATAGATCCCGTATCCGCTGAAAGAATACACCCAAATGATCCACAAAGGCTTTCAAGGGCATTGGAAGTTTACCGAATTTCGGGTAAAACATTAACAGAGCTAACTCAAACGAAAGGCGATAGCCTGCCATTTCGTGTAAAACAATTTGCAATAGCTCCCAAGGAAAGGACTGAACTCCATCGCCGCATTGAGCTGCGTTTCGAGAAGATGATAGAAGCCGGGTTTGAAGATGAAATGAAGGCGTTGCACGCCAGAGAAGATCTTCACCCTGAGCTGCCATCGATCCGATGCGTTGGTTATAGGCAGATGTGGGATTATTTAGACGGTAATTGTAATTTAGACGAAGCGGTTTTCCGTGGTGTCTGTGCAACCCGTCAGTTGGCCAAGCGACAAATCACCTGGTTGCGCAGTTGGGATGATTTAACTTGGTTAGATAGCGAAAACATTGATCAAGCGTTAGAAACTCTTTCAGATGCAATAGCATCTGATTAGTATTGCTGTGTATAATGTGATCGCTTTTGCGTGAATATACTCTGGAAAGGATCCGTTATTGAGGCTTTTAAAAAATCACAGCCTTTCAATAACAACGGAGTTTTTTTATTCATTTAGCTCAGATGCAAAGGCCGCACCTTTTTGTGCACCACTAGCTAAATAATTACAACAAAATACAAATAAGGAAAATAAAATGGCTAAGGGGCAATCGCTACAAGACCCATTCCTAAATGCACTCCGTCGTGAGCGCATTCCAGTCTCTATCTATCTTGTTAACGGCATTAAGCTGCAAGGTCAGATCGAGTCTTTCGATCAATTCGTGATCTTATTGAAGAACACAGTAAACCAAATGGTTTACAAGCATGCGATTTCTACTGTGGTACCTGCTCGCGCAGTTAGTCACCACAGCGGCGAGCAACGCACGCCATCTGATCGTCCAGAGAAGACTGAAGATTAATCGTTCAATTGATACAGCTTGCGCTGTAATAAGGAGTTGGTTGCTTGTTTGACCGTTATGAATCCGGCGAGCGAGCCGTACTTGTTCATATCAACTTCACGCAAGAGGGAGAATGGGAAGACCTAAGCGAATGTGAAATGCTGGTCTCCTCAGCGGGGGTAGAAACGCTACAAGTGGTTACTGGTAGCCGACAATCCCCACTCCCTAAATACTACGTTGGAGAAGGTAAAGCCCTAGAAATCGCACAAGCTGTTCAGCTAACCGGTGCTGAAATTGTGATTTTTAACCACTCCCTCTCTCCTGCCCAAGAGCGAAATCTCGAGCAATTGTGTAAATGTCGTGTGATTGATCGCACGGGTTTGATCTTAGATATCTTTGCACAACGTGCGCGAACTCATGAAGGTAAGCTACAAGTTGAGCTCGCTCAGCTTCGTCATATCTCTACTCGATTGATTCGTGGTTGGACTCACCTTGAAAGGCAGAAAGGTGGTATTGGTCTTCGTGGTCCAGGTGAAACTCAACTGGAAACCGATCGACGTTTGTTGCGTGACCGTATAAAGGCAATACTACGTCGTTTAGCGAAAGTTGCTAAACAGCGTGAACAAGGACGACGTGCTCGTAATCGAGCTGAAATCCCAACAATTTCTTTGGTTGGTTATACCAACGCAGGGAAATCAACACTTTTCAATCGCATCACAAGTGCTGGTGTTTATGCGGCAGATCAACTGTTTGCAACCCTAGACCCAACACTACGTAAGATTGATTTGGCAGATGTCGGGCCTGCAATTCTCGCAGACACCGTAGGTTTTATCCGTCATCTACCACACGACTTGGTCGCTGCGTTCAAGGCAACATTACAAGAGACGCAGGAAGCTGACATTTTGTTACATGTTGTCGATGCCAGTGATGACCGTTTTCGTGAGAACATTCAGGCTGTTCATGAAGTATTAGAAGAAATCGATGCTCATGAAGTGCCAACCCTTGTAGTCATGAACAAAATTGACTGCATGGAAGACCAAAAACCTCGAATTGAAAGAGACGAAGAGGGCGCACCTCGCGCTGTTTGGGTTTCTGCAATGGAAGGAGAAGGTATTGAACTGCTGTTTGAAGCTTTAACTGAGCGTTTAGCTAGCCAGATGGTTCAATTCCGGTTGTGTATTCCACATCAACATCAGGGCCGTATTCGCAGCTTATTCTTCGAGATGAAATGTATTCAACAGGAAGAGTATGATGAAAATGGTAACTTGTTGATAGATATCCGAATGCAACAAATAGATTGGTCTAAACTTGAAAAAAGAGAAGGGGCGCTCTTAGGTGACTTTATCGTTACCAAAGAGACTGCTACAGTATAACGTCATATCAAATGATGGAGCTTTCTAATGGCGTGGAATGAGCCTGGAAATAACAACAACGGCGATAATAACGGCCGCGATAATGACCCTTGGGGTAATAAAAATAATCGCGGCGGCCGAGATCAAGGACCGCCAGATCTAGACGAGGTGTTTAGTAAACTAAGTCAAAAGTTAGGTGGCAAGTTTGGTAAAAAGGGTGGCAACGGTAACGGGCCATCTATTGGTGGTGGCGGTGCAATTGGCTTTGGTGTCATTGCCGTTATTGCTATTGCTATCTGGTTCTTCGCTGGTTTCTACACCGTTGGCGAAGCAGAAAGAGCAGTAGTACTTCGACTGGGTCAGTTCGACCGTATCGAAGAACCTGGTCTTAACTGGCACCCACGCTTCATCGATGAAATCAAAGATGAGCAACTAGTAAACGTTCAAGCGATTCGTTCTCTACGTGCTGCTGGCACGATGCTAACGAAAGATGAAAACGTTGTGACCGTTGAAATGGGTGTTCAATACCGTGTTTCTGACCCATACAAGTACTTGTATCGTGTAACGAATGCTGACGACAGTTTACGCCAAGCAACCGATTCTGCGCTTCGTGCGGTAATTGGTGACTCACTAATGGATAGTATCCTGACAAGTGGTCGTCAACAGATTCGTCAAAGCACTCAAGAAACGTTGAACCGTATTATTGATAGCTACGACATGGGTATTCTGATTGTTGACGTGAACTTCCAGTCAGCACGTCCACCTGAGCAAGTGAAAGATGCATTTGATGATGCTATCGCGGCTCGTGAGGATGAAGAGCGTTTCGAGCGTGAAGCTGAAGCTTACCGAAATGACATTCTTCCAAAAGCAACAGGTCGAGCTGAGCGTTTGAAGAAAGAAGCGGTGGGTTACTCAGAGCGCACAGTTAATGGTGCTCTAGGTCAAGTAGCTCAGTTCGAGAAACTGCTACCTGAATACCAAGCTGCTCCTGAAGTAACACGTAACCGTATGTATCTAGATACAATGGAAAAAGTGTACTCAAGCACATCGAAAGTCCTGATTGATTCTGAATCAAGCGGTAACTTGCTATACCTACCAATTGATAAGCTAGGCGCACAAGGTGGTTCTCAGTCGGGCTCTCGCCCTGCAAAAGCATCATCAACTTACGATCAAATTGAGTTAGAAACTCAAGCGGATCCTAAGCCTAGCACTCAAACTCGTTCAGACAGTTCACGCCAAGGGAGATACTAATAATGCGTAAATTAATGATCCCTGTTTTAGTTGTGACGATTGCCCTTCTATTGATGTCACTATTTGTGATTCAAGAAGGCGAGCGTGGCATGGTAATTCGTTTTGGTCGAGTTCTCGATGACAACGGCGTATCACGAATCTATGAACCAGGCCTGCACTTTAAACTGCCTATGTTTGATCGCGTAAAAGTACTTGATGCTCGTATTCAAACGATGGATGGTCGTTCTGACCGTTTCGTAACATCAGAGAAAAAAGACGTTCTAATTGATACTTACGCAAAATGGCGTATTGCTGATTTTGGACGTTTCTATCTGAGTACTGGCGGCGGTAATATCATGACGGCAGAAGCACTTCTTGAGCGTAAAGTGACAGATGTTCTTCGTTCTGAAATTGGTTCTCGTGAAATTAAGCAGATCGTGTCAGGTCCTCGTAATAAGGACATCCTGCCAGACTCTGCTGATAGCGAAGTCGTCACAACGGTAGCGGCTGCAGAAGCACTAGAAGTTGATGGCGAACGCGATAAGATCATGGAAAACGTTTTGTCTGGAACGGCAGAAAGTGCGATGGCTGATTTAGGTGTTGAAGTTGTTGATTTCCGTATGAAGAAGATTAACCTTCCTGACGAAATCAGTGAATCTATCTACCGTCGTATGCGTGCAGAACGTGAGTCGGTTGCTCGTAGACACCGTTCTCAAGGTCGTGAGAAAGCGGAAGTTATCCGTGCTCAAGCTGAGCTAGAAGTGGCAACAGTTCTTGCTGAAGCTGACCGTACAGCTCGAATCACTCGTGGTGATGCGGATGCAGAAGCAGCGAAGATCTACTCTGATGCGTTCAGCAAAGATCCTGAGTTCTACGGCTTCATGCGTTCACTGCAAGCTTATGAGACATCATTTAGCGATAAGAGCGACATTCTAGTACTGGATCCGAAGACTGACTTCTTCCAATACATGAATCAAGCAAGCGGCGCTCCAGCAAAATAAGCTGATGCGTTAGCGAATGCTTAGCTCAATAAGCAAAATACGTTAAAACTTAAAAGGCTCCCATTGTGGGAGCCTTTTTGTTTTCTATGACTTATTTCAGGAGGAGACATGTTTGCGGATTCACTATTGAGGCACGAGTGAAGGCGCTCAACAGCGTTCTACTTATAGAAACTAGCGGTAGGTCATGAAAGCGATAACCGCTCCAGCCACCACAAGACAGCCTCCAATGCGGCGCAGTTGCGTGTCTGGTTGCTCGCTCAGTTGTGCGACCATGTTTCTCCAGCCATTGGGTGCAATCAAGGGGCCGAGCCCTTCCACAATAAGTACGAGCCCAATAGCGAGCCAAATTGATTGAGACATGGTTCTGCCTTTTGTCTGTAAAAAAGCAATGATATCAGTATCTTTACACATCTGCCCCCAGTTATGGCTGGTTTATTTTTGTACAGCGTTAACGTTTATGAACAAAAAGTGACTGCAAGAAGTGTGATTCAGTGCTAGAATCCATTTTTAATTAGCAACAGAAATTGGAAAGATGGGAAATAACGTAGTCGTTCTAGGCACCCAATGGGGTGATGAAGGTAAAGGTAAAATCGTTGACCTTTTAACTGAAGATGCAAAATACGTGGTTCGCTACCAAGGCGGTCACAATGCAGGTCACACACTTGTAATTGACGGTGAAAAAACCGTTCTTCACTTAATTCCATCAGGCATCCTACGTAATAACGTTAAATGTGTTATTGGTAACGGTGTAGTATTATCGCCTGACGCACTTCTTAAAGAAATGAAGCCTCTTGAAGATCGCGGTATTCCAGTACGTGAACGTCTTTTCATCTCTGAAGCTTGTCCTCTAATTCTTCCGTACCACATTGCAATCGACAACGCGCGTGAAATCGCTCGTGGCGCTAAAGCTATCGGTACAACGGGTCGTGGTATCGGTCCTGCTTACGAAGATAAAGTTGCTCGTCGCGGTCTACGCGTTGGCGACCTTTTCGATAAAGAAGCATTTGCTGAGAAGCTAAAAGAAGTGATGGAATTCCACAACTTCCAACTAGAGCACTTCTACAAAGCTGAAACAGTAAGCTACGAAGAAGTTCTTGAGCAAGCGATGAGCTACGCAGACATGTTAACTGCGATGGTTATCGACGTAACTGACGAACTAGACGCAGCACGTAAGCGCGGCGACAAGATCATGTTCGAAGGTGCTCAAGGTACGCTACTAGATATCGACCACGGTACTTACCCATACGTAACGTCTTCTAACACTACTGCTGGTGGTGTTGCTGCAGGTTCAGGTTTCGGTCCTCGTCACATCGGTTACATCCTTGGTATTACTAAGGCTTACTGTACTCGTGTTGGTTCAGGTCCATTCCCAACTGAGCTATACGATGGCCTTGAGAAGCAAGACCCAGTTGGTAAACACCTAGGCGATGTTGGTCACGAGTTTGGCGCAACAACTGGTCGTCTACGTCGTACTGGTTGGTTCGACGCTGTTGCTATGCGTCGTGCAATCCAAATCAACTCTCTATCTGGTATGTGTCTAACTAAACTAGACGTTCTAGATGGCCTAGAAGAACTAAAAATCTGTACTGGTTACAAGATGAAAGATGGTTCTATCCTAGAAGTTTCTCCAATGGCTGCAGAGTCATTCGAAGAAGCTACGCCAATCTACGAAACAATGCCTGGTTGGTCTGAAAACACATTTGGTGCTAAATCTATCGACGCGCTTCCGCAAGCAGCTCTAGATTACATCAAGCGTATCGAAGACCTAACTGGCGTTCCAATTGATATCGTATCAACTGGCCCAGATCGTAACGAAACTATCATCAAGGTTCACCCATACGGCGCATAATGCCCGCTGAGTGATTACTAGGCACGAACAGTGCTTTGATAATAAAATAGTTTTCTAAAAGCCGACTTTATTAAGTCGGCTTTTTAATACCTGCAATTTAGCCGTTCACTCTTTGATGGTGATCTTTTAAGCGTCATCAGGCAAAATATTGCCCATTAGCGGCAAGTTTTGTCTAAAGCCGTCGGGGTTATTGCCGATACAGATATCATGGAAAGTGAAGTTCACACTGTTTTGTGCGTGTAGAAATCCTCTGCACCCCTCAATAGATAACTTTAGCGACAGATAATAGAGTGCAGGTATGAAGCTACGAATTGTGGCAGCTTCATTGATAATGGCACTGAGCTCACCCTTGAGTCATGCAAATTTGGCTGATGTGGGAGAGCCCGTTCCAATATATACAGAAGCTGAACTGATTAATTTAATCGAAAATAATCAACATCTAGAGCGAGTGAAAGCTGATAAGTGCCAGTTAGTTGAAGATATCGTTGCTCGTGCGACGCGTATTAGCTTGCCTTCTTATGAGTTTTTATACGGTGATATGTTGGCTTGGGGTGTGTGTGTTCCACAAGATGTAGAGCTTGGCCTTTACTATATGGAAAACGCGGCACATCAAGGTTTACCCGCTGCATTAGAGCAGTTAGGTCGTTATTACTCTCGTGGTACTTTGGTACAACAAGATCAAGAGCGTGCGATTCCGTATCTACGTGAAGCGGCCTCTATGGGTAACTTAAGTGCGAGCATTCACTTAGCGGAACTCTTGTTACGTGACTACGGTAGCCCATTGGATTATGAAGATGCTTACCGTTGGTTGTATAACTCGGTAACCGCAGACCAAAGACAACACAGACGTATCACTGTGCTTCGTAGCGGTCTGGAACAGAGAATGCCAGACAATATTATTGCTCGAGCAAAACGTCGAGACGTGTTCTGGTAATACCGAGCAAAAAACCTGTAATGATCCCTGCACTCATTGTTACAGGAAACAAGACTTAAAAAGCCCCGCCTAATTTAGTTAGTGCGGGGCTTTTTACGTTTAGATGGTTATGCTATTCGTTAGCGAGTTTATTGAACAACCTCACCAGACTCAATTACCGTTTCACGAACAACCTTAGTGAAATCGAGTGCTTCTTGGCGGATCTTATCTTCGTCTACCGTTAGCATGTCGCGATCTTGCATGATGATCTTGCCATCAACGATGGAATGACGAACATTGCCTGAGTTAGCTGAGTACACCAGTGCTGAGTATGGGTTGTATACCGGAACCATATTTGGCGCTTTAGTATCGATCACTATTATGTCGGCGAGTTTGCCAGCTTCAAGAGAACCGATCTTATCTTCCATGTGCAGCGCTTTTGCTGCGCCCATTGTCGCCATGTCGATCACTTTGATCGGCGGCATCGCAGCACGATCTTTGTTAACTAGCTTGTGAACCTTAGCGACTTGGTTGAACTCATCAGTGTGTTACCAGACATTGGGCCATCAGTACCTAAACCGATACGCACGTTCTCGTCATACATCTTAAGGGCAGGTGATACACCTTTTGCTGACTTGATGTTAGCACTCATGTTATGAGCCACACCCATATCCGATTTCTTCACCAGTTCGATATCATGATCGTCAACGAGGATCATGTGTGCACCCACCAAGTTCTTGTTGAGTGCGCCAATGCTGTCCATGTATTGAACCGGGGATAACCCATCAGAACGCTCTGCGATTTTCTCTTCTTCACGGTGTGATTCTGCAAGGTGAATCATTACTGGCACATCTAACTCGAGGGATAGCTTAGATATTTTTTGAAGGATCTCTGTGGTGTTGGTGTAAGGCGCATGCGGTGCAAACGCTGGTGTGATTCGCGGGTGATCTTTGTATTCTTCAATAAAATTCAACGCGTACTTAATGCCTTCTTCGGCGTTAGCCGCATCGGCTACAGGGAACTTAATCACCGTTTCACCAAGGATGGCACGCATACCGATTTTATCGACGGTTTTTGCGACTTCATCTTCGAAGTAGTACATGTCGGCGTAAGTCGTGACACCGCCTTTCACCATTTCAACGTTACCTAGGTTGGCACCAATGCGTACCATGTCTCGCGATACTAGCTTCTTCTCTAGCGGGAAGATGTAACGGTGCAGGCGATCTGGCACATCATCGGCCAACGAACGGAAAACTGTCATTGATACATGAGTATGGGTATTGATGAGACCTGGCATAACGATATCGCCATCCACGTCTAACACTCGCTTAGCTTGGTACTGCTTCTCTAGTGAAGCATCCCCAACCGCAATGATTTTGTTGTCTTTGACCACAACAGTACCGCTTTCATAAACCGTTTTGTCTTGGTTCATGGTCAGAACCATCGCATCGGTAATCATCAGGTCAGCTTTTTCCATCGCCGAACTTGCAAATGGGAACAGCGCTAGGCTCGCCATAGCTGAAGCCAATAAAGTGCGTTTTAGTTTCATATCATACTCAGAACAGGAGTTGGTAAAGTGCGTGGATAATAGTGTATTTCATTCATGGCGCAAACGTTTGTTTTATCGTTTTCTTGAAATTTTGATGATAGTCCACGTCTATGAAGCGATGTTTCACAAAGTGAAGATATGTATCAATCTGAGGTTATTTGAGTGTTTTCTAAAGCATATCTGTAGCTTACCCCTAGCATCAGATATACTAGGGGTATATACCTTCCTTGCTTAAGCAGGCCCGCCTATGTCAAAAAACACACCAACGTCAGAAAACACGACAGCGACAACCACTGTTGATCCTTTTGCCGACCGAGAGTCGAAAAATTACGATAACCCAGTACCAAGCCGAGAGTTCATTATTTCGTTTCTAACAGACGCGAATATTCCGATGAACCGCAACGATCTATTCGAAGCTTTGGGTCTTGCTGGAGAGGAACAATATGAAGGGCTGCGTCGTCGTTTACGTGCAATGGAGCGTGATGGACAGCTTATCTTTACTCGTCGTCAGTGCTACGCATTGCCTGAAAAGATGGAGCTGATCAAAGGCTATGTGATTGGTCATAAAGACGGTCATGGTTGGGTTCGCCCAGACGGTAGTGTGGGTAAAGACAATGATATCGTGCTGCCGCATCATCAGATGAAAACCATCATGCACGGTGATTACGTATTGGTTCAGCCTACTGACAACAGTAAGCGTGGCCGTCGTGAAGGTCGCTTGGTTCGTGTGCTTGAAGAGCGTAAAACGCCACTTGTTGGTCGCTTCTTCCTAGAGTACGGCCATTCTTACGTTGTTGCTGATGATTCGCGTATTAGTCACGACATCCAGATCCCTACTGAGCATAAAGGTGGTGCTCGAATGGGTAATGTGGTTGTGATTGAGATTACGGATCGCGGTGGTCGTTCGCGTAACATGATGGGTAAAGTAACCGAAGTTCTTGGTGAAAACATGGCGCCGGGTATGGAAACGCAGATTGCGATCCGTACTCACCAGATCCCACAAGAGTGGCCTGAAGCGGTAGATAAGCAAATCGAAAACCTAGGTGAGCATGTTCCTGAAGAAGCAAAAGAAGGACGTGTAGACCTGCGTAAACTGCCATTGGTTACCATTGATGGTGAAGATGCGCGTGACTTCGATGATGCGGTTTACTGTGAAGCGAAGAAAGGCGGCGGCTGGCGTCTATGGGTAGCGATTGCTGACGTAAGTTACTACGTTCGCCCAGATACAGCGCTAGACAAAGAAGCGATTAACCGTGGTAACTCGGTATACTTCCCGTCACAAGTCGTCCCAATGCTACCAGAAGTGCTTTCAAATGGTTTGTGTTCATTGAACCCTCAAGTAGACCGTTTATGTATGGTGTGTGAGATGACTATCTCAGACAAAGGCAAGCTGTCGGGGTACAAGCACTACGAAGCGGTAATGAACTCTCATGCTCGTCTTACTTACAATAAAGTAGGCGCGATCTTAGATGGCAATGAAGAGCTTCGTGAGCGTTACGGGCCAGAAGTACCGCATCTTGAAGAACTGCACAAGATGTACAAAGTTCTTAAGAAAACGCGTGATGAGCGTGGCGCGATTGAGTTTGAAACGGTAGAAACCAAATTTATCTTCAATGCGGATCGTAAGATCGACCGTATTGAACCGGTAATTCGTAACGATGCACACAAGATCATCGAAGAGTGTATGATTCTGGCGAACATCGCATCGGCATCTTACGTAGAAAAAGCGAAAGAGCCTGCTCTGTACCGTGTTCACGAAACTCCGGGCGAAGAGCGCTTAATGGGTTTCAAGAGCTTCTTAAGTGAATTAGGTTTAACGCTGGAAGGTGGTCTGTCGCCATCACCAGTAGACTATGCACAACTGATGCAACAGATTAACGAACGTGAAGACCGTGAATTAATCCAAACCATGCTACTTCGTTCAATGAAGCAAGCAGTCTACAACGCGGATAACGCGGGTCACTTTGGCTTAGCACTTAAACGCTACGCTCACTTTACCTCGCCGATTCGTCGTTACCCTGACTTGCTATTGCACCGTGCGATTAAGTACCTTATTGCGAAAGAAGGTGGTCGTAACAGCGAACGTTGGACGCCAACCGGTGGTTACCACTACACTTTCGATGATATGGACTTCTACGGCGAGCAGTGTTCAATGACTGAGCGTCGTGCTGATGACGCAACACGTGAAGTAAACGACTGGTTGAAGTGTGAATACATGCAAGACCATGTTGGCGAAGTGATGGATGGCGTAATTGCTAACGTGACTGGTTTTGGCTTCTTTGTTCGTCTAACTGAACTGCACATCGATGGCTTGGTACATATCTCAGCGCTAGCGAATGATTACTACCAATTTGATGCTGTTGGTCAGCGTCTAGTGGGTGAAAGCTCTGGTAATATCTATCGCTTGGGTGATTCGGTTAAAGTGAAGGTTTCTGCGGTTAACTTAGAAACTCGCCAAATCGACTTTGACTTAGAAGACACTGATCGTCAGCCGCGTGGTAAAGGCAAAACAGCCAAGAAGCGTGCAGCCGAAGCGATGAAAAAGGCGAAAAGCAAGAAGCGCTCAGCAGTGAAGAGTAATAAGCCGGGCGTATCAGCGAAGCCTATGGTTGAGCCAACTAAGCGACCTGATGGAAGCAGTGAAAGCTCTGCTAAGAAGAAAAAATCATCGAACAAAACCGGTGCTGCTAAAGCTCGCGCCAAGAAAAAGCGTGTAGCTAGCCGTAAGCCAAAGGCTGATAAGTCTTAAGACTGATAAATCTTAAGGTTAATAAGGCGCTCTGCTAATCAGGTTTAGCGCCTAACTGATTTAATTTAATGCGAGAGTATCAGGCGCAAGACACATACTCTCGAAATGAACAACACAGAGAGGGATGCATCGGCATTGATGTCATTCTTCTCTGAGCAATAAGAGTAACTTGAGACAATGAGTAACGAATTTATTTACGGTATTCACGCGGTGAAAGCCGTACTAGAAAAAGATCCTGCACGTTTTATCGAAGCGTATGTATTGAAAGGTCGCCAAGACGAGCGTCTTCTTCCATTACTGAACCAACTGCAACAGTTTGGTGTGTCGATTCAGCAGATGGGTCGTAAGCCGTTGGATGAAAAAGCACAAGGTGCGAATCACCAAGGTCTTATTGCTAAGGTGAAGCCTGCTAAGCAGCTTAATGAAACTCACCTAGACGATATCCTAGCGCAGCACGAACAGCCTTTGCTGTTGGTTCTAGACGGCGTAACAGACCCTCATAACCTAGGCGCTTGTCTGCGTAACGCGGATGCCGCAGGTGTTGCTGCTGTTATCGTACCGAAAGATCGCTCTTCGCCGTTAACAGCAACGGTAAGCAAGGTTGCGTGTGGCGCAGCTGAAACGGTTCCTCTCGTTCGCGTAACCAACCTAGCTCGCACAATGCGTGCACTGCAAGAGCAGGGCGTATGGTTTGTGGGTACGGCAGGTGAAGCTACGCATGATATCTACCAAGCGAAGCTAACGGGTCCTCTTGCGGTAGTTATGGGTGCAGAAGGTGATGGTATGCGTCGTCTAACGCGTGAAACCTGTGATGACCTAATTAAGATCCCAATGGCAGGCAGCGTGTCGAGCCTAAACGTTTCGGTAGCATCAGGCATCTGTCTGTTCGAAGCGGTACGTCAGCGCCTAGCTCAATAGTGTAAAGCTGAGTTAAAAGACAAAACGACTTTAAGTCTATGAATTTATTAACGCTCACCACTTGTTGGTGGGCGTTTGTTTTTAGGGCATAGAGTGACAAATTGACAGAATCACAGATGGCTAGATGGCGAAAGAAAAACTGTTTCATTATTCGCCAAATACCACTTGCCAATACAGGGTTCTTTCTATAATATTTGCCGTCCTTAAAACTCGGTCATTTATCTTTAGTTCCTTGCTTCCTCTGGACGACCGGGCCACTCGTGGAAGCTAATAATCCGTAAGGAGCAACCAAATGCGTCATTACGAAATCGTATTCATGGTTCACCCTGATCAAAGCGAGCAAGTTGCTGGCATGATCGAGCGTTACACTGGTTCTATCACTGAAGCTGGCGGTACTATCCACCGTCTAGAAGACTGGGGTCGTCGTCAAATGGCTTACCCAATCAACAAGCTTCACAAAGCTCACTACGTTCTTATGAACGTTGAAGCTGGTCAAGAAGTGATTGACGAGCTAGAAACTGCTTTCCGTTTCAACGATGCAGTTCTACGTAACATGATCATGCGCACTAAAGGCGCTGTGACTGAGCAATCTATTATGCTTAAGCAAAAAGAAGAGCGTGCAGAGCGTGCTCCTCGTCGCGAAGAGCGTACAGAAGCTAAACCAGAAGCAGCTGCTGAGTAATTCTTTTTTGGCTTAACGCCTTAAAAAATTCTCAACTTGTTTTAGGTCATTGATAGTTATTTCGATAATTGTGAAAGACCGCTTTACTAAATTTAAGATCAGGAGATAGCCCATGGCTCGTTTCTTCCGTCGTCGTAAATTCTGCCGTTTCACTGCAGAAGGCGTACAAGAGATTGACTACAAAGACGTAGCAACTCTTAAAAACTACATCACTGAAGCTGGTAAAATCGTACCTAGCCGTATCACTGGTACAAGCGCTAAGTACCAGCGTCAACTAGCTCGCGCTATCAAGCGTTCTCGTTACCTAGCTCTACTACCGTACACTGACAAGCATCAGTAATCGGTAATAGTTAATAATAGTTTAAGAGGACTAAGATAATGCAAGTTATTCTACTTGATAAGATCGGTAACCTAGGTGGCCTTGGCGACCAAGTAAACGTTAAATCTGGTTACGCTCGTAACTTCCTTATCCCACAGGGTAAAGCAGTTATGGCAACTAAAGACAACGTTGCTATGTTCGAAACTCGTCGTGCTGAACTAGAAGCTAAAGTTGCTGAGCAACTAGCTGCTGCTGAAGCTCGTGCAGAGAACGTTAACACTCTAGAAGGCGTTTCAATCGCTTCTAAAGCTGGTGACGAAGGTAAACTATTCGGTTCTATCGGTACTCGTGACATCGCTGACGCTATTACAGCGGCAGGTGTTGCAGTAGCTAAGAGCGAAGTACGCCTACCTGAAGGCGCTCTACGTAACATCGGCGAATTCGAAGTAAGCATCCAACTTCACTCTGAAGTTTTTGCTACTGCGAAAATCGCTATCGTTGCAGCTGAGTAATTTCAGTACCAAGACGAATTCTTTCTTTTGAAAGTTTTAAACACCAGCTTCGGCTGGTGTTTTTTTATGTCTGAAATATAGGAAAGTACAAGGGAGGGCTACAGTAGGTAAAAAGCTTACGGTGATCCATAAGCTGTTATTGCTGAACAAGCCGTTCTCAAGGTTAGAGGTGGCCTAAGATTAGAATTGGAAGAGCAAGTTGATCGATAGAACAGAGTCTTCTTTGCTTAACCCTTCAGGCACTTTATCGTGGTACTGGCGAGAGTGAGCAATCTTAAGTGCTATATTGTCAGTAATATCGTTGATGGCTTCGAGTTCAGTATCAAACTTTAGGTTACTGTGACCAGAGACAAGCGTCACGTCGGCCTTGAGCTGCAAATTCTTCAACACCTGCCATGACGTGTTCACGTTGCCACGGAAAATTGCCTCTTCAACAATCTCAGGGAAGATGATGTCATCGTCGTCTAATTCATCAAGGTTAGGTTCTTGGTAACGAAAACCTGGGCCAACTTCGACTTCCAACACAAACTCTTCGGTATTCGAAAACTGGTAACCCAGACCACTCGAAATAGTGTAGTCCTTAAAGTAAGCACTGTATCGTGAGTCGACTCCTTTAAAACTGCCGTAAAGGTAGGTTTTAGGGCTTAACTTGTAGTCACTCTGAGCTGAGTAAGTGGATTGTCTTTTATCTTCTTCGCCATCTTTGTAGAGGTTGTAGTATTTCCATTCACCACTGGTTCTATGGCGGCCAGCCGTGTACTCACCGTTAAGGCGTGCGTTAAGTGATCGTGAGTCAGAATTACCAGTATGCGACTGATATCCAAATTCGACTTCCGTTTTTAGTGGGCTCGGCAGTTCTGTATCACTAGCATCACTCGGTGCGATATCCATATCTTTTTCTTCAGGTGTCGGTGCAACGACGATCGGCTCAGCAGTAGGTTCTGGAACTACTATAGAGTCGAGGATTGCATCAACAGAGGCTTTAGCATCATCAGCTAAGGCCATCGGAGCGCTCAGGAGACCAGTACTTAGAAGACCAGTGCTCAGAGCCAATAATTTGGACACGCATACCTCTAGTTATACAGTGAGTGAATGGCAGGATCGTAATGCTACCCTTGGTTAATTCCGTCAGCAATAGGTAAATTCTTCCTGAAGAATAAAACAAACTCATAGGATCGGATTACAAACGGATGTTCTTGGGTATAATGAACGATCATTATTAGTTATTGAGTGTAGTCATAGTGGATACCAAAAGTCAGAAATCAGCCAACGATCAGGTGGACGCCATCAAGGTCCCGCCACATTCATTAGAAGCTGAGCAATCTGTTATTGGCGGTTTGTTATTAGATAACGAACGCTGGGATACGGTTGCCGAAAAGGTTGTGGCCAAAGACTTTTATAGCCGTCCTCACCGTCTGATCTTTGAAGCGGTAAAGGATATCCTTGAAGAAAGTTCTCCTCTGGATCTTATTACACTCTCTGAACATTTAGAGCTGCGTGAGCAACTTGAAGAAGTGGGTGGCTTTGCTTACCTTGCTGACTTAGCGAAAAACACACCAAGTGCCGCAAACATCAATGCGTATGCAGATATCGTGGCGCAACGTGCACTTGTTCGTAGCCTGATTGGTGTCGCGAATGAGATTGCGGATTCTGGTTATGACCCTCAAGGTCGTACATCGGAAGAACTTGTTGATCTGGCTGAAAGTAAAGTCTTCGCGATTGCCGAAGGCCGTGCAAGTGAAAACGAAGGTCCACAAAACGTTGATAGCATTCTAGAGAAGACACTAGAGCGTATCGAGATTCTATACAAAACGCCGCAAGATGGTGTGACAGGTGTCGATACTGGCTTCAACGACCTCAACAAGAAAACTGCAGGTCTACAAGGCTCTGACTTAATTATTGTTGCTGCTCGTCCATCGATGGGTAAAACCACCTTTGCGATGAACTTGTGTGAAAACGCAGCGATGAAGCAAGACAAACCGGTTTTAATCTTCTCGCTAGAGATGCCAGCCGAACAGCTGATGATGCGTATGCTTGCGTCACTTTCTCGCGTAGACCAAACCAAGATTCGTACTGGTCAGCTAGATGATGAAGATTGGGCTCGTATCTCGTCGAGTATGGGTATTCTGATGGATAAGAAGAATATGTATATCGATGACAGCTCGGGTCTAACGCCAACAGAAGTGCGTTCTCGTGCTCGACGTATCGCTCGTGAACACGATGGTATCTCTATGATCATGATAGATTACCTGCAATTAATGCGTGTACCTTCGTTATCTGATAACCGTACTCTTGAAATCGCCGAGATTTCTCGCTCATTGAAAGCGTTAGCAAAAGAGCTGAACGTTCCGGTTGTGGCACTTTCTCAGCTTAACCGTTCCCTAGAGCAACGTGCTGATAAGCGCCCAGTAAACTCGGATTTGCGTGAATCAGGTTCGATTGAGCAAGATGCCGATTTGATCATGTTCATCTATCGTGATGAAGTTTATAACCCAGATAGTTCTTTGAAAGGCATTGCTGAGATCATCCTTGGTAAGCAACGTAACGGTCCGATCGGTTCGGTTCGTCTTACGTTCCAAGGCCAACACTCCCGATTTGATAACTATGCAGGCCCTGCATTTGATGATGAGTAATCGCTAATGACTTACATGAAAGCGGCGACGGCGAGCATTGACTTAAACGCGCTCGAACATAACCTGAACCAGATAAAGTCGAAGGCTCCTCAGTGCAAGGTCATGTCTGTTGTGAAAGCCAATGGCTACGGACACGGCTTACTGCATATAGCCAAGCATTCAAAAAGCTCTGATGCTTTTGGTGTAGCGCGTATTGAAGAAGCGTTACAACTTCGTGCTGGTGGCATTGTTAAACCTATTTTGTTGCTGGAAGGATTTTACTCTTCGGGCGATTTACCCATCCTGGTGACCAACAACATTCAAACCGTGGTGCATTGTGAAGAGCAATTAAGCGCGCTAGAGAATGCAGATTTGGAAACACCCGTTGTGGTATGGCTCAAAGTCGACAGCGGCATGCACCGATTAGGTGTTCGCCCTGAGCAATACCAAAACTTTGTTGAGCGTTTGCATCAATGTGCGAATGTTGCCAAACCTCTACGTTACATGAGCCACTTCGGTTGTGCTGATGAACTGGATAGAGCAACCACTGTTGAACAGACAGAGCTTTTCTTATCTCTTACCGAAGGTTGTGAAGGTGAGCGTTCACTTGCTGCCTCTGCGGGTTTGCTTGCTTGGCCAGACAGCCACCTTGATTGGGTTCGTCCGGGAATCATCTCTTACGGTGTTTCTCCGTTTGTGGATAAATCAGCGCAAGAGCTTGGATTTTTGCCTGTGATGACCCTGACCTCACACCTAATTGCCGTTCGCGATGTGAAAGCCGGTGAAAGTGTGGGTTATGGCGGAAACTGGACCAGTGAGCGTGATACTAAGGTTGGTGTTATCGCGATTGGTTATGGTGATGGCTATCCTCGCACTGCACCTAACGGCACTCCAGTGTTCGTTAACGGTCGAAAAGTACCGATCGCAGGACGTGTATCAATGGACATGCTAACGGTCGACCTTGGCCCTGATGCTGCAGATAAAGTCGGTGATGAAGCGACATTATGGGGTAAAGATTTACCTTCAGAAGAAGTGGCAGAACATATCGGCACTATCGCGTACGAGCTAGTCACTAAGCTGACTTCGCGTGTTGCGATGGAGTATGTGAAGTAGCTATGGATCTTGTAAACTAAATGATGTTCAAGCGAACTACTCGACACTGGCTAACGTCAGTCTTGGCGTTAGCCAGTGTCAGCTTTTCTTCTTCTGTCTTGAGCGAAGAAAAAGATTCAGCCTTTGTCCCTTTCTATTTTAGTACTGAAACTTTGGGCAATACCTTTGGGGTTGCGGGTGTCGCAAAGGGCGTTTGGCAACCTCAAGCCGCTCTGTTTGGTATGGCACTCTATTCAGACAAAGACAGTTATGTCGGTTTCTTATCTGCCTTTAACTACGCTTTGTCTGAGAATGTTTTATTCAGTACTCAGGTGTACCAAGCGCGCTTCAACGACAATCCTTATTACATAGGCTCTCAAGGCGATAACGATTCATCTATTGATGATAAAACCATTGCCGATGGCTTAGAACAGAACTATCAGTTTGAATTCAAGTATTTGCTACCTTGGGGCAATGTTGCAGAACATGGCTTGTTAGGGGCTTTTCAGCCAATCAAAGATGTGAGTTTTGCTTCGCCAGTCGAGTCGGGTGTCAGTTCGATTATCTTCACGCCTTTTTATACGGCACGTGAGCTAGAAGGTTTAAACAACACGGAAGAGGCGACAGGCTTTAGTCTGGCGTTGGATTGGGATAACCGTGATAGCACACGTAACCCAACCACGGGCTCTCATACTAACCTTGAATTCACGACTGGCGCAGAAAGCTGGTCTAACGATGATTTGTGGCTCAAGTGGACCTTCCAAAACAGTCAGTACTTCGCATTAGGCCCTTTAGGTGACCTGTTCGACCAACAAGTCGTGGCACTCGATTTCTATACTGCTGATACACCAACTTGGGATAACTGCTCTGGGCAAGATTGTGCTCGTCCACCGGAAACGGAACAAGCTCGATTGGGTGGCTTGTATCGATTACGAGGCTATACCGGAGGTCGCTACCACGGACGTTCTGCGGTTCATTACTCTGCTGAGTACCGAGTGATTCCTGACTGGCAACCTTTGGGTGATATCCCACTGATTAACTACTACGATTTGCCTTGGTGGCAATGGGTGGCGTTTGCCGAAGTCGGGCGCGTTGCTGATGAGTACGATATTAAAACACTGCACTCGGACATGAAATGGAGCTTAGGTGGCGCGGTGCGTTTCCAAGTGGAAGGCATTGTTGTACGTGCTGAGTTGGCGCGAGGTGGTGATGAAGGGACCTTTAGGGTCATGATAAACCAGCCTTTCTAAGTTCGGTTTTATCTGCAGCATATCCATTTATAATTAGAGGGTGACACATCACTGTGCCACCCTTTTTTATTATCTATCATTATGTTTATTAATAGCTTATTACTCTTGGGTAATTATGATCACTCACCTTGAATAGTCGCAATCACAGTGCGGCTGCCACCACAATCTCGATGCTCACCTAAGTAAATACCCTGCCATGTTCCTAAAGCTAAACGTCCGTTGCTAATCGGTATTGTCACACTGGTGCCAAGTGTCGATGCTTTAATGTGGGCAGGCATATCATCATCGCCTTCGTAGGTGTGTCTGTAGTAGGGCGCTCGCTCGGGAACAAACTTATTGAAGTGCGACTCCATATCAGTACGGACGGTAGGATCTGCGTTTTCGTTTAATGTGAGGCTGGCTGAGGTATGTTGGATAAAAAGATGTAATAAACCAACAGATAAAGAATTGATATCGTGTATCTGTTGTTCAATTTCATCAGTAATGAGATGAAATCCACGCTTTCGTGCATTTAGGTGTATAGTCTTCTGAATCCACATACGCCATCCTTTATAATGTATTTGGAAAAAAAGTGGTTTAACGCTATCTTTTGAACTTGAATTTATCAGGTATCGCTCACATTTAATTATGTTAGAGCTAGAGTCAGTACCGATTCTTGTATCAGGAAATCTAATCCTGATTTATCTCAAGGTACAGCTCTTCATATGCGGCATAATACGTCGTGAAAAAAAATTACAAAGAATCTTTCAGTGGTGACGCGGTTTGGTCATCACAGAAAAATATAAACTTTCGCCTAATCGGGGGTTCTATTCATCACCCAGGTGATGTTTAGAATAAAACCTACAGTAACATCGGGATAGATACCATGTTGAAAAATATCAACCCAACGCATACACAAGCGTGGAAAGCTCTAACTGCACATTTTGAGTCTGCTCAAGATATGGATATGAAAGAACTGTTTGCTCAAGATGCAAAGCGTTTCGAGAGCTTTTCTACTCGTTTCGGTTCTGACATCTTAGTGGATTACTCTAAGAACCTTATCGATGCTGAAACTATGCAGCACCTATTTGCTCTTGCGAACGAGACTGAAGTTAAGTCTGCAATCGAAGCAATGTTCGGTGGTGATGCAATCAACAAGACTGAAGGTCGTTCAGTACTTCACACTGCTCTACGTAACCGTAGCGACAACCCAGTAATGGTTGACGGCAAAGACGTAATGCCAGCAGTGAATGCAGTACTAGCAAAAATGGAACTGTTCACACACCGCATCGTTTCTGGTGAGTGGAAAGGTTACACAGGTAAAGAGATCACTGATGTAGTTAACATCGGTATCGGCGGTTCGGACCTTGGTCCATACATGGTGACTGAAGCTCTAACGCCATACAAAACTCGTCTAAACATGCACTTCGTTTCTAACGTAGATGGCACTCACATCGTTGAGACACTTAAGCCTCTGAACCCAGAAACAACGCTATTCTTAGTGGCATCTAAAACATTCACGACTCAAGAAACAATGACGAACGCGCACTCTGCACGTGATTGGTTCTTGGCTGAAGCGGGTGACAACGCACACGTTGCTAAACATTTCGCAGCACTATCAACGAATGCAACCGCGGTCGCTGAGTTTGGTATCGATACTGACAACATGTTCGAATTCTGGGACTGGGTTGGTGGTCGTTACTCACTATGGTCTGCAATCGGTCTTTCTATCTCACTATCTGTTGGCTTCGATAACTTCGTTGAGCTACTAGAAGGTGCTCACGAGATGGATAACCACTTTGCTTCAACTGAGTTTGAAAGCAACATTCCAGTCATCCTTGCGCTTATCGGTATTTGGTACAACAACTTCCACGGCGCTGAGTCAGAAGCAATTCTACCTTACGATCAATACATGCACCGTTTTGCTGCTTACTTCCAGCAAGGCAACATGGAGTCGAACGGTAAGTTTGTTGACCGTGAAGGCAACCCAGTAGAGTACCAAACAGGTCCTATCATCTGGGGTGAACCTGGTACAAACGGCCAGCACGCGTTCTACCAACTGATTCACCAAGGCACTAAGCTGATCCCATCAGACTTCATCGCACCTGCTATCAGCCACAACCCAGCATCTGATCACCACCAGAAGCTAATGTCTAACTTCTTTGCTCAAACTGAAGCGCTAGCTTTCGGTAAGACAAAAGAGACAGTAGAAGCTGAATTCCTAGCTGCGGGCAAAACAGCTGAAGAAGTGGCTGAGCTAGTACCTTTCAAAGTATTTGAAGGTAACCGTCCAACGAACTCAATTCTTGTTAAGCAAATCAACCCTCGCTCTTTAGGTAACCTAATCGCGATGTACGAGCACAAGATCTTTGTTCAAGGCGTTATCTGGAACATCTTCAGCTTCGACCAATGGGGTGTAGAACTTGGTAAGCAACTAGCAAACCAAATTCTTCCTGAGCTTGCTGACGATGCTCAAGTAACGTCTCACGACAGCTCAACGAACGGTCTAATCAACGCATTTAAAGCGCTTAAAGCTTAATTGAGTTGATAGCACCAAAAAAACGCCAACCTTCGGGTTGGCGTTTTTGTATCTGTAGAGCAAGCAATGGTTAAATCGCAGGTAATAAAAAAGGCTGGCATTATGCCAACCTTCTTTGATTTGATACTCAGTACCGCTAGAAATAAACAGTTGTTATTCGAAACAGATCTCGATGAAAGCATTACCCCATTGAGATGAGAAAGGCATGATGATGATTGCTCCGTCACATTTGTGACGAATCGTATGACCTTTACCGGAAACCACGATTGGCGTTGCCATATCGAAATCAAAACCGCTTTCCGCAAGAATACGTTTTGCACCGCCAGTCACCATGTTAGTGATTTCACCCACCATATCGGTCACTTCTTCGTTGAGGCCGTTTGGTCGTTCACCGAGCATGTTTTCCATGATTTCGAGAGCGAGACCTTAATCAAAGGTGATCGACATAGAGCCACGAGATTGTGTACCCACCATACCAATTAGGCCGGATACATCACCACGAGCGATTTCATCTTTCTTAACTCTCGGTTTTTGTGGCTTCAATTCTAGAGAAGCCATCGTTTTTAATACGTTCATCAAAGAAGCTAAAAACGGGTTTACAAATTCAGCGCGCATAATGTTCTTCTATAATCTTATTCTTTCATCTCGGAGGAGCAAGATTGGCAAATGCCATGCGATTCAATGACATGATTCGTCAATTGAAAGCCATGCTTCTCAGCGTTACTGGCGAGTAGGGTGACAAGCGCATCGTCTTGCAGTTCTATCACAGTGCCACATTTATCGCAGATCAGTAGTTGGGAGAAATGTTTGTTGGCATTGCAAGAACAGCAGCATATGAAGCTATTGGTTGACTCAACTCGGTGAATGAAACCTTGTTCCAACAAGAAATCCAAAGCGCGATAAACTGTAGGAGGCTTGGCCTGTGGTTCACTGACTTTCAACTGCTCTAATAATTCATAAGCACTGGAGGCTTTTTTATTAGAGAGGATGAGCTCAAACACTCGCTTTCTTTGAGGTGTTAATCTAACGCCTCGCGATGCGCATATCCCTTCAACTTGCTCTATTAATGTGTGGTCCAAATTTTTCACCATTCAATCGGACATCCCTAATCAAACCTTATTTCTAGGTTACTACGTTTTGGGAGCCAATGATTTCTATTAAAGTCAGGTACAGAGCGTATTGTGACCCACGACTTTGAATAAGACAAGGTAACTCAAAATGACAGTGTGACTCAAGGCATAACTGATTAATGAGGTTGAATTAGAGATCTGGTGAATAGGTTTATAAAAAAGTGTGAGGCAAAGTTCATATAGCACAAACAGGGCATAGCATTTACAATAGCCGACCTTGCTTTTGCTGGGTATTCCAGCATATTTTTTTGACTCGCTACTAGGGTACTTTGCCATGACACATTCATGTAGGTTGTCCGTCGCTCCCATGCTCGATTGGACTTATTACTCATAAAATAGTGCCACTTCACCCGTCAGGGGGATCTATTGGGAACCTACTCACCGTAGAGGGGGGTTAATTCACATATCGAACACCCTTCGAAATGCAGACGCGCTGGAAATAAAAAACCGCTCAATGAGCGGTTTTTTATTTAATTATTAAATCTTAACTCGAACTTTTCATCTGATTCGCACAAGTAAATAATGAACTCAATAAAAGCAATGATCGCAGGGATCATGGTCCAACAAAAGATTAAATAGAGAAACCCCAACCCAATCTTACCTAAATAAAATTTATGCGCACCAAAACCACCGAGAAAAAAAGCAAACAACGCAGCCGTAACACGACTTTTTCCACTATTTTGTGTGCCTTGCTGGGCTCCGCAACCGGGGCATGATTTAGCCGTCTCATGAATCTCTTTCCCACAACCTTTACAAAACATTTATTACCTACTCATCCATTTAATTTAAGTGCATATTATTTCATGACTTTTATGCGCTTACAAATCCTTTCACATAGCCTGAACGGAGGTGATTTCACTAATTGTAAATTACATCTATTGATCCGAGAGTCGCCACCGTCATCTCAAACCGCTCCTCTTCCATCTCGATACCAATGAACTTCCGATTGAGTTTTAAGCAAGCGTGACCCGTTGAGCCCGAACCCATAAACGCATCCAGAACCACAGCCCCCTCCATGCTGCTGGTTGCAATAATATGCTCCAGCATGTCAGCAGGCTTCTCACAAGGATGCTTGCCTTTGTAGTACGGTACAGGCGCATAAGTCCACACATCGGTGTAAGGCACTTCCGCTGTGACAGAAAAGGGACGCCTTAGTGCTTGGTACTCTTTCTTAAGGCTGTCGTATTCCTTGATCAGGCTTCCGTATTCTTGATTCAATTGCTGGTACTGCGCCTGCAGATCTTGGTGTGGCTTTTCAAGGCTCTTTGCTTTTGACTGAAATAATATCTGTAGCTGCGCGTATTGCTTTTCGTTGGGTAATTTCCACTGACTTTCAGAGAACCAATGGGAGCACATCTGCGTTCCTGTCGCGCTATTGATTTCTTTCGCGCTGATATTCAGCGCTTGCTTGGCATTTTTAAAATAATCAATTAAGGGCTTGAAAACAGCTTTCTTTGCCTCATGACACTGAGTGGTGTAACCGCTGCTGCCTTTTGCCAGTCCCTCAGCGCCATAATGCCCAGCAAAGATAATACGCTCGGTCGCAGGAAAGAACGCGCGTAAGTGCGGCTTATGCGCTCGCTTCCACACGCCACTTGGTTTTGCCCATACGATATGGTTTAGCACATCAAATCGCTGCTTAATCAGCAGCTCGGTTTCTGAGGCCAGTTTTGAGCCGCAAAATAGATACAGACTGCCAGAGGGTTTTAAAACTCGATATAACTCTAGAGTGACCTCATCGAGCCACGCCAAAAAGCTCTCCACATCTGGCCATTGATTATCCCACGCGTTTTTCTTCACTTGAAAATAGGGCGGGTCAGTGAGAATTAAGTCAACCGAATCATCGGGCATGCTTTTAAGGTAAGGGAGGCAGTCTGAATGAATGAGTTGAAGTTGGTTTTGGTGTAATTGAACGGTGCGCATAGCGACTCCTGTTAGAGCCTTGAGCAAGGGGTACACCGCCACAGAGTGTGGCGGTGTTAGGTTTATGCTTCCTCTCCAAACGTCGTTTGGGTCTCAGGTACTCAAGGCATAAATCAAGAGAACATCATACCAATGAAATTTATGACTGTATATACATACAGTTTATGCGCGAATGTATTCCCCTGTATCAAGCTTGCAAAGATACCCCCAAAAGGCCAACTGCTCACACACAAAGGCAATATGGCAAGCGCTGTGCCCATTAGGGATAATGTAGTCTGGCGTCATAGGGAATCGAGAGGCTGTGCGTATAATGCGATCAACCAGCTCTGCCTGCTCTTTATCTTTCACTAGCATTTACGCGTCCTCATTATAAATATTGTCCAACATCACCATGTGCCCATATAAATCGGTCGCGAGACCTGACTTCTGGAGCACCATTTCATGCATTAGGGTTTCTTCGGTTGCACTTTCGCCTCGCTGATTTTTTACCTTCATCTCATCACAAAGGTGCGCATTAATATCAAACATAGCCTGTCGAAGCTGCTTGGCCAATTCAGTGGCATGAGCGATATCTTTCTTTATGGTTTTGCTGGTCATTTCTTTACTCTTTACGCGGGTTTTATTTGATAACAAGACCGTAGCTCTGAGTAGCGCAGGCAGCGAGCGGGCTTTTTTAAAGAAGAGAGGTGTCGTGCAAAGTGCGAGATTTATCCAGAAACCTCTCGCTTTGCAGGCGTAGGCATGGTGACTCGCCCCTTGATGTTGGGGCGAGAATAAGTAAAACGGACTAATAAGCCAGCATCATGTTTCCCACCTCAACGTCCAATTCCGTTGTTGAGTTGGTATCAATACTCTCCACCGACACGGGTGCCACGGAGTCAATGGTAAGCTTCACCTCGGAACGCCCCATCGTTTCACTTGGCGCAAGTGCCTGATAGGGCTCTTGAGATGGCAGCGCAGATAGCGAACCTTGCGAACGAGGCACTTGACTCTCTCGAGACTGGTAAGGTGTCACACCCATGTCGAGCGAGAAGGACTGAATGTCTTTTGCTTGCTTTTGCATATCCATCACCCCTTCCATTTTCCCCGCGGACTCTGGCAACTTCATTTTTTTCAGCGATCCCCCCTGACTGGGCAAGCCAACCGCCTCACTATCCCTCTTCAAATCCTTCAGTTTTCCTTGCATCTCATCCAGCCCAGAAGTGGAGTCTGAGGTGTCGATTTTCCACCCATCAGGAACGAGAGAGTCGGGCAGCTTGTTAATCATCTGCTTTATCCCCTCCCAGACAGAACTCACAGCATTAGAGATGGTATCCATCACGACGGTAAATCCGCCCATCTGATCAATTAACCACCCAAAGCCTGCAATCACAGCCGCAATCCCCAACACCAACAAACCGAAAGGGTTGGCAGCTACAACAAGGTTAAGCCCAATCATGGCTACCTTTAAGCCCACCACGATACCAATAACGGTTGAGAAGTTGTTTATTGCCCAAAGCAAAGCGCCCCCTAAGAACTTCAGAGCATTGAAGACACCAAGAACCGACTCTCGCACTTGCTGCATCGCACCCTCTCGCCACTCCACATTCTTCATGTTACTGCCAATTTCTTTGATGACACTTGAAAGCTCCCCCATGATGGGTGTCAGCGCGTCAATCTTAAAGGCGTCAAAGATAGCGCTCATGTCTTTCATTGCTGCTGTATAGCTGACGGCATTATCAATTGAGGCGGGCGAAATGTTTCCTCCCGACTCCTCCAGCATGACCTTGGCTTTCTCAAAACCCTCTTCACCGCTCTTCAAGACCGCCAGTAGTTTTTCACTGTCTCCACCAAAAAACTCATCCGCCATAAAATTCTGCTTGGACACATCGGTTTCATTGGCAATCTCACGCAGCAAAACTTGATAAGCCTCACTCGCGTCTTTGGCATTCATTAGATCTTCGTAGGCTTGTTGATTACCCGTATCGATGAAGTAATCATTCATCGCACCGCTTTGCAGCGTTTTCATCTCACCCCATCGAAGTGACATCTCCTTAATGGCGGCATCCATATCTTCCGCCTCTGCGCCCGCTTGCGTCGCCTGAAGCCTCATGGCCTTAAGCTCATTAACGGGCATATTGACATCATCCGCCGCGCGCTGCAGGGCGGTAAGCTCTGACGCCGTTTGGCCTATCACAACCCCAAAGCCCGCGATAGAGGCAAGTGCGCCTGTTGCCCCCATCGCCGCCCCTTTAGCTCCATCAACAGTGGGCAGGGTGAGCGCCTTGTTAATCCCCCTAGGAATAACCATCGCCTTCTGGAGTTTTTGATGCTTCTTGGAAAGCGCAGTGATGGATTCACCTTGCTTTTTGTACGTCTTGTTTAGCTTGGCGGACGCCGCGTCCAAATCGTGCATCTTAATGCCCGTCTTTTTCATGCTTTTTGCCAGAGAAAGTAAATGCCCTTTACTGTCTTCTTGCGTGTCATTGAGCTGATTTAACTTGGCGCGTTGCTTGGTGATTTTTTCTGTTAACGCCGCGCTAGAGCCCCCTGTCTTTTCATTTTGAGCCTCTAATGCCTCCAGCTTTTCCTTGGCGGTCGCTATCGCCAGTGTATTCTTTTTCATTGCCTCTCGGGTTTGCTTGAAGCTATCAATCATCCCCATAGAGCGAGAGAGGTCTCCCTGCTGATCTTCCAGCTTGGCGATGGATTTTGCGTATACGTTGGTTTCTTGGGTGATCTTTTTAAGAGGCGCCGTCGCCTTATCGTTCACCCCCATCACCACAGACAGATTCATCTTCATAGTATTTACTCCTACAAAAAAGAGAGCCTATTGGCTCTCTGATTGAACTCGCTGCTTGGCCAATTCCCGAAACATTAATAAATCGTCGTAACTTAGCGCATCTATCTCACTGGGTGGCCAATGAAAGGCCACCGCAAGGTCGGCGTAATAAGGTTCAACACAGTCTATTACTGCTCCGTATTGACGAAAAAAGACGCAATCGCGACCAAAATAGGCGCCCAGTTCTCAATCTCAATGTTCAGCACATCTCGCTCATTCAGAGTTGAGATTTTAGGAAGCAGTTTTTCACCAGCAGCGAAATCCATCTGACACACATCAACCAACGTTAGGCCGCGCAAATGCCCAGCGTTAGGTTTGGTCAATACCAGTGACTCACAGCGCTCACCGTTGATGTCCATTGGCACGGCCAGTTTCACTGTTTTTTGGTGGCTCTTATTTTCAATGGGGCTGGTCATACCCTAACTCCTCTTTCAGTTGTTTTAGCTTGCCTTTTCGACCCCCCTTCTTGGGGGCGAGCGTCATAACAAGCTCGAATAGATTATGAGCGCGCGCCTTTTCTCCTACTTCCAAGTGCCAATCTCCGACTAGGCGGAACATTTTCACTTTGAGTGGTGCGTTGGTCGCAAGCCTCCCAGAGAGCAAATCGTCTACACCGGTTAGCAGGTACGAACGCTGAAAAGAAACACCCCCTTCGGTGGCATCGAGTGAATATTTGAACACGTAGCCTAAAAAGGCGGTTTGTCCGTTCATCTTCCAGTTGGATGGCGCTTCCAATCCGTCATAGATAGCATCGCGAAAATCCGCATAGACTTCATCCAGTCGACCCAAATCCACATACCACAGGTAGAACCACCACATCACATCGAGCGAGCCGTAGTTGCCTTTGTGCGACAAGCGCAAGCGCTCAATAAGAGGGCGATACTTTTGTATTAACTCTTCTTTGAACGGGTCTTTTTCTTTTGAGCCTGCCAGAGTCTTTAAGTAACTCAAATCTTGCTTGAGTATCAGCTGAGTGCTATCCCACGTTTGACCATCAAGCGCTGGAAACTCACCTGATGGAGTGGACGGCGGGGTGTCATTTGCCACTTCAGCATCCAGCCGCTTTTCTTTTAAGGTGTCTTGCTGGCGTTGCTTTTGCGCTTGGCGTTTCATTAATATCGATATCATGTCACCCCCGCTATGAAATAAGCTCTAGACCGTTGAATAAGATCTCTAACTGGCCGTCTTTAACGTTGAGAGAAAGAGGCTCGACCACCCACGCATCTCGAAGGGTGTACGTTTTGCCCGTATTAGTTTCAAAGATGATATCTTCACCTGTGAAATCTTTGAGTGCATCTTCGTCCGTATCCTTTGCATGGATAATAGTGGCTTTAATCGATGGTGCATCGGAATACACCTCGGTATACCCAAGCACACCATCATCGCCCATCACGGGCTCTCTCTTTAAGTTGCCAAATCCAACCTCAGCGCCTTCTTTAATAGGTAAGCGCCCTAGCGAGCCCGCATTTAAAACACCACGACTGGTAATTTGCGTTGCCATTGATTACTTCCTAAATTGAATTTTGCCTGCAGTGATAATAAGGCCATTCACGAACTGCGGAGAATCTTGGTAGTTCGCACGTTGCTTGTTGGATTCGTCAAGCTCAACGATGAGCGATTTTTTGTAGCCCGCAAAATCTTGGGCGATGCCACGAAGCTCTAACTCCCGATAGAGCACAAGCAACTCCGAAGCCAACATGCTTGGCGTGACAATGGCTTGACCCGCGGCAAACTTAGTGCCGTCCTTAGCCAGCTTATGGCGACCATACTTACTCAATATGCGAGTGCGCTGCTGCTCACGAAAGTACATCGCCGTTGCGGGCGTCATGACATCCAAGTAGCCATTGTCAGCCACACCCGCAGAATTTTCGGTGTAAGCGGTGATAGGTCGCTCGACAATTGCTTGCTTGGCAGTATTGACAACATAAGTGCTCATACCTTCGTGCAGCAACATATTGCGCTCAGCCAGCGTCCATTCACTGTCCGCATTTGAGTAAACGCCGTTCATCACCAAAGTTTGAAGTGGGCGACACGGGTCAGTTGCGAGTGAAGGAGCAATCTGTCCAACCCACGCACCTATCGCCGCCGCATTGCTTAGGTCTTCGTTATCGGCATTGCATAGCTGATTGACAGGCAAAAAGCTTATGAGGTGGCAATTGCTTTTCTCGCCAAAGGTAATTTGCTCTGCGTGCGTCCCTTTATGAGGAATGTAAGCCAGAGCAGGGATTTGATTCATCGCGTCATAGCGCTCTTCAAGCAATTCACCTAACTCACGCACCGTCGCTTCATCATTTAACGTGCAGATAATGTGGTGGTATTGAACATCCCCTAACGCAGCAAGGGCAGAGGTAATATCGCCTGCTGCAACACTGATTGCATAGATGGGCATCACCTCATCTTGCTTACGAAAGTAAGTGATCGCATCCTCAATTTCAGAGCGAGTACCATCCTTACTAAATTCAGCCGCAGCGATGGTTTCATCCATACATAGCACCACCGTATTAGGGGCAGCTTTCGCTTCAGTGACGGCGTTGCCTATGACCAAAAGAATTTGCTGCGTAGTAGCACTATTGGCAAGGCTGTGGTCAATTTCGATGTAACAACCCGGTACGCGCAGGTTGCTCGGCACTTCATTAAAGCTCACACTCACGACTCACCTCCCGCTTTAACTGCTACATCCGAAACGGATCCTTCTTTTAGACGTCGAAGCCAGTACAAATTACGCGGCTTCACCTCACCCGAGGCCTTGAGCGGCTCGCGCGTCACAGGATCTCTTACGGTCAGTTCTTTTTTAGGTTTAATTTTAAATGTCTTCATTCTCGACTCTCTTGTTGAGTGAAATACGTTGCCGCCATCGCAATAAGCTCCCGCTCCAGTGATGGCGTCCATTCAATGAAAGCTCGCTGGGGCATTTGGTAGTTTTTCTTTACCTTTACCCCTCCCTCCCATCGACCTACCTTGCTGTTGTAATAGCCGTTAACACGAGTCGTAAATGAAATTTTTGAGCCTTCATTGTGCTCGCGACCAATGCCGCCTGCGACCCCCGTCAGCCCCACAGCAAAATGCGCATCGCTGACCTGAGTGCGTAGCCCTGATGAAAAACCACTCAGCATATTGCCTGCATTTGTGGTGTTTCGCGCTACCTTGACGCGCTTATGCTTAGCGCCATGCTTTCCCTGTGCACCTTGACGAACGAGCGATATCGCCCTTGCGCTGCGAGCTTGGTAGGGCTTTCCATCCACCTCTCGCTGCGCGCGAATTTGCGCTCTGAAAAACTGCCGCGCTCGATTGGCCATCCGTTTGTTTAACTCAAACTTTTGCGAAGCGGTCATCACCAGACCCTCCACCATTTGAGTGAGCTGCTCTGGGGTGGCTAAAGTGCGATCACTCATGCTCACCTTGACTACGCCCCACAAAATAAACCAGCTCGTCGTGATCGCTCTCTTTTGCCAAAGCCTCAAACTCATTATCACAACGATAGCGCTCTCCAGCCTGCTGCCACTCACCACGCTCATCACTGGTAAGGTTGAATGTCTCCTGCATATCGAGACTGAGCTTTAAATCAAATCGCCCACCATCGAGAGGCTCAACCGCAAAGGTTGGCATCGGCAGCCCTTTTTCAGGCCGGTGTGGGTCGTGCTTGTTAAGCCAGCACACGATATGCATAAATAGCGTTTCAGGGCGAAGCTTGGCATCTTGAACAAAAATAATGGCGGTATACTCCACCTCAAAACCGTCAACATGCTCACCTTGCGTGCAAAATATGGCGCCATTTTCTGCCCACGCATCAAAGCGTTTAGCGTCGGCAATGTTCGCTTTAAACAGGTCTGTCAGACCTTGCAGGGCTTTCATTACACGCGCTCAAAGCAGTAGGTTTCATAACCATGCAGCAACAAGTCGATCGCTTGTCGATATTGCACTTCGCATACTTCTTTTTTTTGACTCAACGCCTCCTGCCTATCGGCTGCGTCTTTTGTCGCATCCCCACTTAACTGAATGCCAATAAGTTCAGACGCCGTCAGAGCAAATACCGCTTGCTTATAAAGCGACTCTGCCGAGTCATCATCCCCAAAGGTTGCTTGGGATAATTCAGCCAAGTGTGAGAACGGCGCTAAGATAGATTTAAGCTCCGAATGCACCTTGATTCTTGAAATAATGGCGCAGTGCAAAATGCCTGCCTCTGTCTCATTACTTTGAAAATGAAACAGAGACTGAAACTCTGAGATACTCAGGGCAGGGTACTTACCTTTCGCAGGAAGCTCCGACTCATAGACGTCATCTTTATTGCCAACAAATTCAGCCATAATCAAAACCTTAAAAGTGAGGGAATGCAGGCGGCCATCGTTGCTTTCATCTTCCGCGTCAGCGCAGATGATGTCGCGATAGAGCCTGCATTGGTTGGGTGTTTGTTAAGCGCTAGACCCAAACGCCATCAATCTTGAGCTTGACGTTTTTGAACTCGATAGCCGCTGCTTTACCCAGCTCTTCAATAACGTAAGCCATGTTCATGGATTCAAAGTTTTCAATCTGGTCTTTGGCATCGTTCTTCTTACCAACAGAGCGGCGAATTGAATCTGCTTGAATGTAGATGGATAGGTTGTCGTAGCTTGTCACCATGATGCCCGTTGATGGGAAACCCGGCACTTTCACAGCAGGCAGGCCGCCGTAAGTGCCGATCACTTGCATGTCTTCAACTTTGCCTTTCTCGCTTGGCGTATTGCCGTGCGCTTCGTAGAACTTGGCTTTGTCGTAAGCAAGTAGATCGGAGCCGATAATTGCGATTAGGTTTGAATCGTTCTCTACAGCTGGGTGTAGCAGGTTCTTAGTGTTAAGAACGGCTAGGTCAAGGTTGATGAAGTCACCACCCTCGCCAATTCGAACTTCACCAGCGGTGCCAACTTCAGTAATTAAACGATCTGCATTCCGATCACGCATGGCTTGGTACCAACCTTTGTTGACATCTTCACCATTCGGGTTTGCTTGCGGGTTGGTGTTCGTTGCTGCTGATTCACCAAACCACCCAATCGCTACTTTGTTGGCGTCAATTTGCTCACGGTTTGACTTGCTTAATAGTGCGCTGAAGTTTTTATGGTGTGCCCATGCATCAAGCTTGGCGTAGCGAACGGCTGTATCAAAGTTAGTTTGAATACAGTTGTACGGCATTGCGCCTAAGCTAGAGTGGTCTTTTGGCTTACGCTCGCCATCACCAGAGGTGTCAGTACGGCTTGCGATCATACCTGTTACGCCAAGACCAATTGACTCACCGCTTTGGCTTTTGACTGGCACGATGTTAATACGGCCTAAGAACCAGTTACTCTCACGAATGGCAGCAATGATTTTTTGTGCACCACTTGGCGTCACGTTAAACATTTGCGTTGCATCAGCGACATCGTTTTGTTTTGCGACTGCTTTAGTGTAAGCATTCAGCTTTAATTCGGTACTTCTTTCCATTATCTTGCCTAAATACGTTCGTTATTTGGTAGGGCTGAATTAGTGCTCACAGGTACACTTCTTCATCGTCTTCGCCGGCGAGTTTGCGCTCGTCTTCGTCTGTCAGCTTGCTAAGTTTCTCTAACTGATTACTTAGCTCACCAACTTGAGTTGATAAGGTTTCAACTTGGCTTTTTAGCTCAGTAACTTCGGCGCTCTCTTCACCCTTTGGTGGTGCTTCTTCTTCACCATCGTCTTCTTTGCTTTGAGCTGAGAGGCAGGTCACCAGTTGGCCCAGTTGGTTGCTTAGCTCTTTATTCTGCTCGATACTTTGCTCTAGCAGCTCTTCGGTTTTCTTAGGCATGTCTTGCGACCCTTTTTGGTTAGAAAGCTGCTCTTGCGTTTCGCCTTTGAGCAGGCTAGTAAGTTTTTGTAGTAGCGAGCGCTCATCTTCATTTTCATCTTTTTGAGACAATTGCTCTGGATTAACAAGGAAGTGAGAGTGGGCGTGTGACTTTTCAGCGCCACCTGCAGACAATTGGATCTGTGTCGTACCCAATGAAGCAGGCTCATCCGTTAAGGCAAGGCCGGTAAGGTAGGCTTTGCCCGTATCAGCAAACTTTTCGTAAAACTCGCAAGAGGTATGCAGGAGCTGCCCTCGCTCAGCGGTTTCAAGCAGCAGCGAGTTAGGCTTTAATACAGCAAACAGCTTGTCCTCTCTTTTTTCCACAGACAGCACAGAGCCATACATATAACTCCACGGGTAGTGGTCAGCATTGATGCGAGCAGTGTAAACGCTAGGATCGTAAGACTCCGCGATCTCATCAATGGTTTTTTGCTCAATAACTCGACCATCAATGGTCGCGCCCGCTTGTAAGATGCAAATCGGCTGGGACTGAAACATCGTCATACTCTCCAAAATTTGATAATTCCAATCTACCCAATCCTCACCCCTTTTTGTATCAGCCTTAGTTGTAAACGCTGGATATAGAAATCGTTCAAGCTGAGTAATCACGGACGCTGTAGCACTATGCGGCTATGAATATTGATACGACAGACACGCCGCTCTACACCCCAAAGCAAACCAAAGCGTTTGAGTTATTTCTGCGCCAAAGAACCCCCAATGAAATCGCCAAGCAGCTGGAGGTCACTGGGCGCACGATTCAAAAGTGGATAACCCAATTTAACTGGAAAGCTCTGCGAGATGACGCACCCGTAGAGCTCATGCTTCGTCAGCGCATTGCTTATTTGATGTGGGTTGACCGCAAACTCGAATGCCAAGAGCGCGAATTAAAGATGCTGCTCGATCAGCACTATAAGAATCAGAAATCTGAGCAGCGCACTCGACCTGCTGATCAGAACGATGGCGACAAGAGGCGCGGGCGAAAACCCAACAAAGTGAAGAATGACATCTCCAACATCACGAAAGAGATGCTGGACGAATATCGAGAAAAAACCTTCTTCGAGTACCAAAAAGAGATCCACGCTCACAAACAAGACAATGAGATAAACGAGAGGCGCTTCTACTTAAAATCTCGCCAAATAGGACTGTCGTTTTACTTTGCATGGGAAGCCTTTGAAGACGCTGTACTTAGCGGTGATAACCAAGTATTCATATCAGCCTCAAAAAAACAGGCTTACATTTTTAAAAACTACATCCGAAGATTTGCGCTAGAGCTGGCTGAGGTAGACCTAAAGGGCAAGGATGATATTGAGCTGAGCAATGGCGCCAACTTGATTTTTGCCTCCACCAATGTATCCACCTCCCAAGGATTTAACGGCCATATGTATTGGGATGAAGTATTTTGGATCCCTCGCTTTGCTGAGTTGGACAGTTACGCAGGGGGGATGTCCATGCAGGCAAAGTTTCGCACCACTTACATTTCCACCCCCTCAACCGTAGCGCACGAAGCTTACCCTAAGTGGTCAGGTAAAAAAGAGCACAATATTGACATTAGCCATCAAGCGCTGAAAGGTGGCGCACTGGGCGCTGACCACTTGTTTCGACAAATGATCACCGTTGACGACGCTATCGCTAAAGGGGCTGATGGGATGTTCAGTATGGAAAAACTCAAGCGCCAATACGAGACCAAGGAAATATTCGATAACTTGCTGCGCTGTAAGTTTTTAGATGACAGCGCCTCCTTTTTTACACTCAAAGCGCTACTGGCCTGCAAAACGGATACAGACAACTGGCAAGACGTTGACCATGAGAGGGCAAAGCCCGTCGGCAATGCTGAAGTTTTAGTGGGCTATGATCCAAGAGGTGGCGGCACAGGCGAAGGGTCAGATGATGCGGGTTTAGTGGTTGCACTGAAGCCTAAAAACAAAGGCGGTGTATTTCGAGCCATCGAGAAACTTCGCTTGAAGGGCTCTAGCTACGAGCAGCAAGCAGAAACCATTCGAGGTATCACCGAAAAATATAACGTGGTTTATCTTGCAATGGACACGGGCGGCGTAGGGACAGCCGTGGCTGAATTGACACGAAAATTTTACCCTTCGCTGATTGAACTTAACTACTCACCAGAAATGAAGCGCATGCTGGCATACAAAGCGCGAGAGATTATCAACAATGGACGCTTTCAATTCGATAGTAACTGGGACGACCTAGTGCACTCCTTCTTGATGATTCGCCAGCAAACCACCGACAAGACGGGGCAGGTGACCTTTATCTCCAAGCGCAACAAAGCAGGCTCACATGCTGATTTAGCATGGGCATCTATGCACGTTTTGGCGTGGGAGCCCATTGACATTCATGCAGATGACGATACCAGTATCACGTTCTTCTAAAAATCGGAGTTAAACCAGTGTTAGACATTGAATTTGGAACCCCTACAAGCGGGATGAATAGCGATATTTTGAGCTACTTGGAAGTTGCTTTAATGGATGGGCTGTATGAGCCGCCTATCGCGCTCGACACGCTAGCCAAAGCACTAAGGGTAAACCCTATGCACGCCAGTGCCATTGAGTTTAAGCGCAACACATTACTGCATGCCATTGAATTGAGCGAACTGCTCTCTCGCCAAGATGCCAAGCGGTTTATTCAAGATTACCTCACCTTTGGCGGCGCGCACCTGCAAGTGGTTCGTAATTATAGCGGCCTCGGTGATGTGGTTAAGCTCAAACACCTACCCACTCTTTACATGCGCAGGCGCGAAGATCTTGGCTGGTCATACAAGCCAAGCACTTACAATGATGAGGGGCGCATTGATTACAAACACAACCAGGTGTTCTATCTAGGCGACTACGACGTCGCTCAAGAATTGTATGGCTTACCAGCCCATGTGAGCGGCCTGACCTCCATCTGGCTGAATGAAGATGCAACTCTGTTCCGTCGCCAATATTTTCGTAATGGTAATCATGCAGGCTATTTGCTTTACATGAACGATCCCAATATGACTGACGCTCAAGAGAAGGAAATAAAGAAACGACTACAAGCCCAAGAGGGCATGGCCTTTAAAAATCTTTTTGTGAATGCAAAAGGTAAGGATACCAAAGCGCCAGAATTGAAAGCCATTGGTCAAGTGGAGGCGAAAGACGCCTTTAGAGATGTGAAAAATCAAACCACTACAGATGTGCTTGCTCTGCACCGAGTGCCTATTGAGCTGATGAGCGTGCGACGCGAAAGCATCACCTCAATGGATTTAAACAAGGTAGACTGGCTATTCCACAAGAATGAATTGCTCCCACTCATTGAGATGATGAGAGAGCTGAACGACTTTGTGGGGAGCGAGGTTATTGCCACGAGCGAATACCAAGTTGCCAGCCAGCACTAAGAAGGCTATTTCTTCCCTCCCTCACGAAGCGGAGAAATACGACACTCACCATTGACATCCCACACCCCTTGCGAGGCATCATTGCTGTCACAACTGGTGTTGTGGTGTCGATTGTCGTTATTGATGTAGGTGATGATAGACGTACACCCCACCAAAAAAAGACAGGTAAGAGTAAAGGCAATGCTGAGCGACCTAGTCATCCGTTAATACCAACTCAGTGGCAACATCAGGGCGACAAGTATATTCATCATTGACCGTCACACTTACCCCCATTGCCGTGTCAGCTTTTACATGGGGCGGACATCGGTCATTGCCTTGAACGTCATATCGAACGTAGGAAGCTGCGCACCCATTAAGGATTAACGCCACAAAAAGAACAAAAAAGGGCATGGTACATCTCCAAATTAACACTAAGTCAACCCAGCGTACAGAGTGCGCAGTAAGGTTTCGAGCCTCTGACTTTCTAGTTAAGCTATATAGAAGCTAGAGGCAGCAGAAAAGAGAATACCCAACAACTAGGCTGGGGAACGATATTCGCTGGATACCAATGAAATCAAGCAGGTAGCTTTCGCCACATGCACAAAATACAATGGCACTAGTCGCCTCATATCCCACAGTCGTTTGAAGTATTTAAGCACCGCTCAGCCCTTTTGACAGTGCTATCCAATAGCTCTATTAGTGCTGGCTCACTATCTTGAGCCTCCAGATCCACTAGAGCTGACCACTCAATACCATCCAGCATTGACATGGCCAGCGCCAGCGTTTGGCTTTTTTCTAACTGAAGCGAGGCAAGGTCTTCTGGCGCCTCACCATTACCCCGCTCACGACATTCCGCTTGCAAAATCACCTCGTCATCTTGGGAGTGCGTGCTATTTAATAATCGTCTCGCTCGCTGCGCCTTGTCTCTCCAAGCTGAGAGCCTGTAGGAATCAGCATATTGCGAAGCCAATGCTCTTTGTTGGAGAAAAAAGCCCTGTAATGTATTTTTGTATTGCGCCCTTAAAGACAAGATATCTACTTGGTAAAGCACTTTGTCTGGATGAGCTTCTACCAAGTCACTCGCGAACTGGCGAAGCTGTGATGGGTAATGCTCACTATCCGTAATGGCTAATTGGGTTAATACACCCTCCACTGTTTGGTAATGAATCGTCACGACATCACCAATCACGTAAATCGCGTTGATGTCGGCATTTGATGGGATCATTTTCGGCTCCAATAATTGTCCACCACCGTGGCACAGTTAATATTTAAAACATGGCGCTTGGTATCGTTGTTGGTCAATCGAATGAGGCGAGCATCTGAGGGGCAAAGCAAAAAGAGCGAACCTTCAGCCACAACACCTACGTTTTGTGCGATCTTGTTTTGATTCTCATTAAGTAGCTCGGTGTTGATATAGCCACCTTCCAACTGACCAGTCAAAACGCGCAAAGAAAACGTATCGGTGGGTAGAGGTATAATTAGTTGCTGGGCAGGTTCAACCGCCCCACTCCCGATAACACTAATATCTCGCACCGCTTTGAACGCATCGTGTAACTGCTCGGGGGTAACAGCAACCTCGCTTGACGCACCAAAACTTACCTCTTCTTGCGTGGCAAATCGCATCAGTCCCGCTTCAGATTCGGAGGCTTGCCAGTTCTCACGCAACTCAGTTTCCGTCACATAATCACTACTTTTGAATACGACCTCACCAGCGCTACCTGTAATGGCAACCTTAAGCGTTACCATGCCGCCAATACCTTGAGCTAGCCCTATCTTTGGGGTGTCACAAATCACAACCGCTTGGTCGTTATCATCCAGCACTTTAATTTGATAAAGGTACTCATTAAAGTGCATTTCAATGGGCAAGTTCAATATGAAGGTTAATACGCCATTGTCATCGTAATAACTGGTTTCAATGGTGTTTTCATAGAATGAATACTGTGATTCACTCGGCGCATCGTGAGTTAACGCACCCATGCACTGATACTTGGTTACCGTGCTTTTCAGCTCGCTGTTTAAAATGTCCAACCCGTGCTGGGTTGGAATAGCCTGTAAGGCACTCATTCGGTGTCTCCTATTTCAAGTTGCCATGTCATGGCGACGCAGCACAGAGCTGGAGCCTCAACTTCTAGCTCCAGCTGAGAGCTAAATTTTGGCCTCATTATTAAGGCCGTTACCGGCTCAAGTTTAAACTCAGCATTGAGAGGGTAAATCCAATGAAACTCAGTGTGAGGCAATCGCTTGTCTTCTAGTGCTTTAAAGGCTGCATCATTCTCATAACTAAAAAGGTCTATCTTGATGAGGTTCGGACTGCTCACATCGTCATAAACCAAGCCATGAGCACCCACTTCATCCAATAAACTTTGATAATCTCGGAGTTTCCAACCAAACAACGACTCTTTAGTGCTACTCAATAGTGACAACTCAATATCGTCGTGAGTCTGCTTAAAGTCTTTTGCTATACCATTAATCGTATTGGTGAGCTCTACGTTTTCGGTGTCTTGCCAATATTGTCCTTTGGGGAGCAATCGTCGATAAGCATCGGCAAAGTCACCTTCGCTGTATTCAACGATTAAGTCGGCGGTGTCCATGTCACTACTCCTAGTACGTGTATCTGATCGTTCTCTATGACCACTTCACCTACAGGCGCCTTCACAACAAAGCCGCTGGTTACCGTTGAGATGGCAAGCACGATCTCAGTATTGGTTATCGCCTCTGGTTTTTTTGTGGCAGGGTCAATCTTACCCATCTTGCTCTTAACGAGATTTTCGAGCGCAACCGTTACATCGCGGCGCACAACCGCCTCCTCGATACCTTGAACCTCAACATCAAGCAGGGCATGGGCTGGCTGAAGTGCAACAGGATGACAGCCTGCCAAGCGATTCTCTTCGAAAGTCGATTGCACAATGCGCACCACTTCATCGCTGACGGCAGGTGAGTTATCTCGAGCGCCAATATAAACCTCGACCATACCTCGGCTAGGGGTGTTATCGAGCGCCCAAGCAAAATCAACATCAGAGTGAGCTGATACCGCCCACGCCTCATAGTCTTCCGCTTTACCCACAAGCTCATTACTATTGAAAGCATTCACCACTCGAGGCCGCCAGTGCTCAACCGTTTCAAGGTCTGCGCCGCCCGCAACCCCCAAACTCTCTACATGCGTAGGGTCAACCCCACTCAACCCCTCGCTCAGGGTAAGAATGGCGCCTTGAGGGAGATTGCTATCAACTCCCGGTTGCAGCGCAATCACCTGAACAGGGGTGTGGCTATACTGCTCTTTAATGGTTTCATACTCTCGATCCAAATACGTCAACACCCGACCTTTGGGAATGACGACAGCCTCTCCCAATTCGGTAAACATCACCTCCCCAGTTGCAAAGGTGGGTAACAGGCGCGGTGTATCATGACGACTGGCATGCAGGTACAACCACGGTTCAGAGCAGGTTTCAGGGTGCATTTCTCGAAAGAGCATATCTTGGTAGCCATACTGACCGTAACTCACCCCTGCAATGGCGGACGCTAACGCTTTGATGGCAGGATTACTCTGCCCCGTTGCCGCCACCATGTTCGCTTCCGCGCGCAAAATAAGACTTTCTAAACTGACTGGCGTACTCATTTTTCAACCTCAGACAAAGGAACGGTCAACACCTGACCATTAGCAAGGGTAATCATTACCTTGCGCCCCATAATATTGGCCTTCACTTCCCAGACATGAACATCAATGCTACTGATGTATTCTTTGGTTAACAGCCACGCCAATGCTTCCTCATAAAATCGCTTGGCGAGCTTTAAGGTCTCATCTGTTAACTTGGCACGCCCAAGCGTCCAGTCACGAGAGCCTACCGAACCTGAAAGCGCATCACTCCAATGCCCACCTCGCTCATCAGCACCCATTCTGACGCGATCATTTTGAGTCGATTCGCTGTGATTCAAAAGGCTTTGCATGACGGCATGCGTAATGCCTACCTCCGATTGCTCTGGGGCGGTAATGGCGCACAACTTAAACGTACTCATGACACCTGATAACTCCCCGCACTACTACCCTTAGTCACAGAGACCTGAGCGTTTTGAGTGATTTCACTAACAACAGCGAGCGCAATCGCCTCGGCAAGATTCGCAATTTGCGCATGCTCACCTTGCGTAACAAATCCTTTGCTTTCTAATTCAGCTACGATTTTAGTGGTTAATGATTGTGAATTTAATGACATGGTTACTTTCCTGCGGTCACGGTTGTTGAGCCATCAACATGGGGCTTACCCATAAAGGGGCAGATGCTTTCGCAAGTGATGACACCTTTGCCACCATTGAGCGAGATAGCTTTTCCATTTTGCAAAATGCTAGCCTCCGTCTCTACGGTGACATCTTGCTTGGCGATAACTTCTACCTTGGCGCTTGAAATGACTTTGACCCCTTGCTCGGCAAGGTGAACCAGATTACCCTTATCATCCAGCATGGCTACCTCTCCCTCCTTGAGTTCAATCTGATGGCGCTCATCCTCGACAAGCACAGCGATCCCCCTTGCCGATGTACCACCAATAAAGAGGCTGTAAGATTTCGAACCCACCAGTGGGCGACTCATAAAACCGTAATTATGCACCCGCTTTATCTTGTCATTAGTGCGGCCTGTGGCGGTTTTAATCTGTACATGATGTGTATCAGCGCCCGTCACCACGCCCGTACCAAAAAGGTTTTTGATTCGAGCCATAAGGCGTTGCGATAACGATAGGAAACTAGACATCGCACTGCTCCTTAAATGGGCGGCTAAGCTCGATTGAAGTCGATGTCGAGCTTTCAGACACCGATAGGCCAAGTGATTTAATCATGAGCATTTCACTAAAACCTTGCGTAGGGTCTGCCACTTGAATAACGCGATTTAAGCCATCAATCGCGAGCTCTGGAAAGAGCTCTGCAATAGAGCTTGATGCTACCAAGCTTTGTGCGATGGATAGGTTTTTCTCATATTGTGCTCGAGAAAAACAGGCATCAGCATGTTGCAATTGGTCACAGATAATCACTCGCGTTCTTGAGCGGTGAATGCTTGGCATAACAGCCAACGCATTGGAGTCATCCCATTGCCCTTGAACCTCAGTGGTATGAAACAGGCCATTAAATGTCTTTTTGATGGCGAGGCTATCCACATTTTCACCCACCTCCAAGCCAATGCCATCAACGGTCGCATGCGCGGGCTCTTCAATAGTAAGAACCCCATTGCGCTCAATGAGCATGTACCCTTGCTCTCGTATTAATTGAGCTACGTTATCGACGGGGGATTCAGCATTGACCTGAAACTCGTCAATATAAGGCATGTTTTTAACTTGACTCTTCACCCCCAAGCCAAACGGTTTGGCGAGCTTGCGAAGTAGCGTTTCGACATCCTGATCATAAAGCGCATCCATCGTAATGCGTGAGTCAACCATGTTGGCACTTTTAGAGCGACCACCGACAGACAACACTTGAGAGCCAGAGCTCGTCTTTGAGTCCACACTGTCCACTTGACCAACAAAGATGAGCCGATCATTTAAGAAGAACTCAACAGGCAATGGCTCATCGATGCTCATAAAGGGAATGTCACAACGAAAAGTGTGCGCCAACTGCTCAACAGAAAAGCTGAGATCGGCCTTATAAAACGCATGATAATTGCCATTGATTCGCATAGTAAGCACGCTCATAGGTCACCTCGAATGGCAATATCACCAATAAGAAACAAAGGGTGCTGCAACGCATTCATTTTCGTGACAGACGCTTCTTGCGCGTACTGCTCATGAGCAATCACCAAGGCAGGCGCGAATTGCGGGGTAGACACCACTTTGTGCGCCGTGGTACCTGCGAGCACTTTATCACTCTGACGCTGTACCGCCCCCTTGAGAGCAAACAGCTCATCAAATAGAGCAACACTCTCCAATGCTGAGGTCTGCGTCACCTCTTTAATGCAAACATCAATAGCATCGACCACCTTTTCCAAATCGCCATGAATTAGAGCAGGCTGCTTAGCGGACTGGGTGATATCAAAAGTCTCACTTTTCTCAAGCTCAACAATGTCTTTGTTTGCTTTGACTACACCAGTGATGACTTGCACATTATGGTGCTGCACTGGGCTATTACTCTTCACTTCACCAAGCAGAAGAGCCTGAGCGCTTCGAGCATTATCCACCGCTTCATTTTTGGAATCTGGCTCTGATTGAACGGCGCGAGCGACAACGTCGACGGCACTCGAAAGATGATCAGCAAACCCATTAGGGTGAGTGCTGAGACTACTCACCGCTGAATAGGCCTCGTTGATAACAGAGCTAATCTCTTGAAGTAAGTCATTGCTCAAGTTGAGTCGGTGGGTAATATCCACCAGAACATCAAGCAGATGAGCAGTGTCACCCTGCACTTGGCTAATGCTGGAAACATCCAACCCCTTAACTGCATCAGCAAACGACGCTTTAGATAAGCTTTCCACGACATCCGATTGCGCTTTCGCGCGTACAGAGGTTGCCGCAGTGATGCTGGGCGATGTACCAGCGCGGACGAATTTAAGACTTAAGGTTACGACGCCCTTTTTGGTGCTGATACTCTGCGAGAAATCCTGAAAGAGCAAAGAAAGCTCACCTAGCCACGGATGCTCAAGCTGACCTTGAGGCGTCGACTCCATGCTTTTGATGAGCGCATTCGCATCAGTCAGCGAGCCCTCCCCGACGAACACAGCCTCAATCGTATAGTTACGCGCTTTAGAGCCCATCACCTTGATGTGCGGCAGGTCAGCATGAGGAAGGTCGCTCACTTGCAGTCGCTTACCGCCATCAAAAGCGGTAGACAATAGGTTGAGCTTTAGCCCATTCCACTGAGCACGTTCGTACTGTCGCTCCCACATAATTCATCCCGCAAGGTTAACGTTAATATCAACATTTAACCGCAGAACAGGGACGCTGAGAACGAAGGCGGATTCTATAAAGAGTATCGAGATCGCAAATGGAGAATTTCAACTCAAAAGTGCGCGCGCAGGCCTCGTTCGGACTCACCCCTCCCTCCACGCTACAATTCCACCCTGTAAAAAAACGATCCTGATAAGCGAATTTTCCAGTTATGCCAATCTAGCGTGAAGTCTTGCTGTGTAAAGGGTTTAGAGGGTTAGTTGGTGAAAAATCTTAATGGAAGCAAATTCGCGATCGTTCGTTTTTACTCACAACCTCACACTAACGAAAATAGTGCGTAAGACAAGCCAGCAGCAGTGCTGTCTTGTTAGCATCTACTGGCATTAATAGCGACAGTAGTGTAGCGAAAGACAAGTCGCGGGGAGTTAAATGATTTTTGGACATAAATTAGTCAATGATGGTGCTAAATTAGTAAATCATGGACAACTACAGGTATGTCGCTTAATCAAGTGTCCAGCATCGCTGGTGTAATCAGGGTCAAAAGTATGGTTTATGCGACGGGGAACAAAGCCCCGTTGAAACGAATATCAAATAAAATAAAGCCCCGCACTAGCAGGGCTTAGATTATATGTTACCGCCAAACAGCCAGTACACAAATTTCACAATAAGATACAGGCTCACCAAAGTAGATACTGTACCAGCTAGCTCGTATCTAATCATATGAAAGAACGAGGAGCGGTTTTGCGTTTGGCGATGAAAAATTCTATCCACATAGTCAACAGCATCGTAGCATTTGGTTGTCAGAATCTGTTGATTACCATCCTCAATATCAAAAGTAAATAATTCGGTAAAATCATCGTGATCAGTTTTAATCAGCTTTTTCTTACAGATGCCGTTAAACTCTTTAACCTTGCTTTCAATTCGAGCAAACTTATGTGAGAACGTTGTTTCTTTAACAAGAGCTTCATCATCGCTCTTATTAATATCTAATAGCGAATATATCTCTTCAATGATGGCATCTTTGGTATTTGTAAGAGCAGTTCGTTTTAGCGTGTTTAAATGTATAAAAACAGCAAGTAGCCAGCTGACTACATAAATCATATTGCTCATACTATCTCGTTAGGCGATCTTGTTCTGCCTTCTCAATGCGCTCATCAATAATAGCTATAACAGAAGCTAGGTCATCATGTACATAGACAAGCTTTTTATCCAGCTCCGCCTTGGTGAAACCACACTCTCGAATCAGGCCACCAAACGCCTCATCTAAGAATGAACGCCCATAACGATTATACCCAGTTAAATCAACCGTTACATTGTCGAATTCTTTTAATGCAGGGCTAAGGTGTTTGTCTCGAAATACCTCGCCAGCAGTAAGTTCACAGCCCGGAGCATCTGTTTTAAAACGTCCATAAGGCTTGCTGTGAAAGTCGTCTATGACTTTTATTGACTTGTTATTCACCTCAAATACTCCATTGAATTAATGTACCAGGAATGGTGTGCTCATAGTTTCTTATACTACGATCTGTATCTTCTCTGTCTTTACTATAACAATAAAAACCTAAATTACTGAACATTAGCAGATAACTATTTTCATCATTAGTGATGAGCCCTTTAATACTTTTACTGCCTTGACCGTGTTTAGCCAAATCGGTGGACGTCACATCAATATGCATGGCAGCTCGAATTAACTGTCCGTCGTTCAAGTTATTACTAAACCAAGTCTTCAAGCGTTCCAGTTTTGTTAAATCATCTAAGGTGGTCTCTTCCCCCACAGCATCTACATACTTTTCGTTATATAGAGCGTTGATACGAGCAAGGAATACAGCATTATTTTTGGACAGTGAGCTAGGTATGCCTATGCCTCTATCATAAATAACGATATAAAGATTATCGTGAATCCTGTTACAGTCAAACCACCAACATTTTTGAGTGTGATCTTCTACATCGGGGTATGCATGGCGCCCAACGTTCTCAATCGTCTCTTGAATTGCAGATGATATTTGTTGTTCCTTTTCTGCATCAGCCTCAGGAAAATACTTATCCAAAATGTAGTCGACCAACTTTCCACTTAACTCTATAGCTCTTGAATTGTCTCCCATAATCACAGGAAGGTAATCAGAGCTTTCAACTAACTTCTCACGAGTAGAAGCTGGCAAAAAGTTTCCACTTATTCTGATAATTGCGTTCACATCACCACTACGTTTAGACCACATCACGTTAATTTTTGTTGTGACTCCTAGCCCTTCTCTAGCATCATCAATGATGGAGTACAGAACTAGCATCGGCATAGCTTTAAAAATTGTAGTGTACTCAAACGACAGGTATATACACTTCGGGTTATCAACCAGCGTTTCACGTAGCATAGTAAAGAACAGTTCTATCTGGCTCCGATCTCCATCCACGAGATCAATCTCTCGAGGAGCTCTAATAATAGGATTACCAAAAAGAAACTCTCCAATACGAGCTTTAACTCCTCTGGAAGAGCCAACCTTTCTGTTCTTTTTTTGTAGCTGCAAGCTCTGCTCACGGGAGTGGATCTGTTCAATTTTTCTCATTTAACAACACTAATATTTGTCTAAGCATAAAGCTGATAGCATTTTTTATTTCTCAGGCAGCAAGCCTCTTATCGTATCCCAACCAACAAACATCCTACCTTTTGTAGCACAATACTGGATATGGAATGGTGAAGAAAGTTTACTTGCCACAATGAGTGCATTTGCGCGGTATTTGGTTGCAGTCTACTCCAGTTAGACTGGACACCATATTAAGCAACATTTTGATTTTCAAAGTTAACTGGGATCAGGCACCCAATAGAACTGTGCCTTCTTGTCCAACTATAATCAACCCCCTACATATTCAAAGATCGTTTGACGCATCTAACCTCTCGCCATGATCGGTTCATATTGGGTCGCTTCAATTTCCATTGAATGAGAGAAGCTCTCGACACAATCATTATCCCAGTAATTTCCTTTCCTACTCATACTTTGTTTTAAATTATAATCAGTTATGAGATCTTGATAGTATTTCGAACAGGACTAGCTACCTCGATCACTATGAACAATAATCTGTTCAGAAAATCCTTGACGGAACAGGGCCGTAGATAGTGCATCGCAGACCAGAGTTACCGTCATTTTTGTATCCAAAGACCTGACGTGAGTAAAGATCAATAATGACCGCCAAATATAACCAGCCTTCGCTAGTAGCAATATAGGTAATCACCAGCCCACTTTAGGTTCGGAGCAACAGGAATTTTATGCTTGCTGTTCGTTATACACTTAAACTTAAGTACAACTTTAAGGTTAAATCCCAAACTAACAGGGGCGGGGCTCGCGTTTGCCCCACATGACTTTTTGTTTATAAAAACCAACTGACTATCTGTCACGTATTTAGAAGCATAACAAGCTTCGGGGCAGAAATTAGATAGTTGGCCAATCACTCAATACAGTTTGCAGTTCTAATTAAATGGTATTTGTTGTTTCGAACGGAAATATTATTTATACGACCTCATTACAATCTATATACATTCAGTAGCACTTCATCCATGTAGTTCAACTTGCGGACTGCCAATGATATGCGCTTACTGGTTACGCCCGCTTTGAGCGAAGCTAATTCGTAAGAATAACCAGACTCAAATACGAGCCTCACGGCTTTGCGCGTTTGCTCTGGCATTTCTCGCTTTGACATCACACTCAACAAAGCATCGAGGCGCTTTTGTGGAATAATATTCATAATTACCCGTAGTCTAAACTGGTTATTTTAATGTGCTTTCACTATCAATCGATGGCTTGCCCGAAAATATCTAACTGGTTAGCATCCCCCTTGCAAAGTTCAGGTTGCAACTTTGGATCTGGCGGCAGGCCAACGGTATCAATAATTACTTCAACCGAGGTGAGCGTACTAAAACGCACCCCACAGTTAAAATTAAGACATTGCCAATAAGCCTTGCGAGTTTCATTGGTCATTTCTTGTGAAGTCACAATGCGAGTCTTACACCCACAGGATGGACAAGGCATTAACATCAACACTCTCCTCTATCGACAGGACTGACGCATACATCACGCATCATTCAACCCACTGCGACCTTAATAGTTCCTAGCTCTTTAAATGCAGATACAAATCCATCCAAGTTAGAACCAAGGTAGGTAATCGCACTCCCTTTGGTGACGTTGTTATTTAACTCACCATTGGGCTTTCGATATTGAACGCGACGATTAGGCATGCATTGAGGGTATTTTAGAAGCTCACGAAACCACGCTTCTGAAGTGCTGGCAAAGGTAATACAAATGGCTTCTTTCACATTTCCTGCTTCATATTCTGAAATCAGCTTTTTAATCCAGTCCATATTGCTTGGGATATCATGGTCGATATGGTGGCCACGACGATTCTTCCCGTGTTTGCACTTTAACTTCTTGCATTTACCTCGGTCTTTGGGGCAAGCCTTTTCACCACGATGAAAGGGATGATTCATCCACAGCGTGTCCGCCTTCCATTCCTTAGCCAAGCCGTTATCGTCAATGGTAAAGAAGCGACTCGCTTTCACGGTTTCGTTAGCGATGGAGCTACTGGCTGGATCTAACTCAATAGAGCCCATGCATAGTCGCGCCGCCTCAATCCATTCGGCTTGAGTGTAGTATTCAACTTCTTCGCTAGATTGGTTAACTAAATTGGCATTATTCATCGTGGAAAACTCAAGTTAAACGTTATTTATCAACGCTTTAATTATATCACACCTCGTGTTTTCTGTTCTATTTTGAGGTTAAAAAAGACTCAATTTATTTATATTCGCCTCACTATCCACATCGATGCTGCCTCCTTTGCCGCACGCCTCAATTAAGCCCCATTCCCTGCAAAGCCGTTGCGAAGCAACATTACCCAACTTAAAGCGCCTGTAATCGCCTCTGTGGGCGTTTGTGTCTCAACTTGCGCCCTAGGAAGAATCACGTCAAACGAGCCGTCTGTGGCTTTGTCACGACTCTTGTGTTGAATCTCTAGCGATACGAGGGCAAGTCAAGACTCAGTGAGCTTGCGAGCTCGAGAGTCTGTTCATTTTATTCAATCTCTTAATAACCATTAACTATCACTAACTCTTCTACCTTTAGGTAGAGACTCTAGTTGAGAACTATGTACAACAGAAACAAGGCGCAAATTCATGGAGTAGTTTATTTCACTAAATCAGGCTTATACGCAAACTGCAAACAACTTATGCACAAGTTATTATATTTCAGGGTAGTTATTCACAGATGCAGGCAAGCAATCCATGAGAAAATAAAGGTGCTGGGAGGTGTCTCGGGTTGATTTTAAGGTGGGTGTCAGTGGTAAATCCGCCAATTAATCGAGCGGGCACGGCAATACCTCCGAAGCTAATCGGATAAAAACACGAGAGGGAGTTAAATAGGAGGCGGAGAGGTTGCCAAGGCGTCAGCCTTGGCCTTGCGGCGTTCGTTGAGAAGTGTAATAGGGGTAAGAATGTACTTAACAGCCTTACCAAAGGCTTTAGCGCGCGCTTTAATGGTCTTTTCGCCTGCGATACGAGCAGCTTCATAAGCAGGGGTTAAGCCCATATCTTCGAAGTATTTTAAAGTGACGCGCTTAATGCTGGTTAGGGCGTGTTTTTTGGCTTTACCGTCTTTGCCTACACGAAGTGTCCACGGCTGTTTGGATGTCACCCAACCTTTTTCACTTAGATATTTGTAGCACTGTTTAACGCGCCACTCTGGTAACCCTGACAGTTCAGCAATGCGCGCCCACGTAAAGAGGAAGAAACCATTCTTAGCCGATGCACCTATCTTGCGAGTGCGAGAGCACATTTGACTAACGAGAACATCCATAACAACGAAAATATCCTTTAAAAAGCGAGCCTGCGTCGTTCTGCCGCCAGCAGAAGTAAGCAGCGCGCTTTTTGAAGGGCACTTTAGTAGGTTCTTTAGATACGCACGATTGAGCGCAGCAAGCGGTCGCTTGTCGCGCTTCTTTTTGGTGCGCTTGGGGTGAGTAACTCTATTATTGGCTTTCATGGAATTAGAGTGGCATTGGTGGAATGCCGTCTGCGCTCAATTCGACAGCTGTACGGTTTATCTTATAGGCCAAATCGCCCTCTCCGCCAGCGTGCGCAAACTCAGCAACACTGTATAACTGGCCAGAGATCTCTTCACGTAGCTTTTCACTGACGAAGAGGAATGTATTTCTTGGAGTGTTATTTTCTTCCATCGCACAAATATCGAACTGGAAGCGTTGCACCCAAAAGTTGTGTAAATAGATTGCTACGTCTGCATGTTTCACTGTCATTACCCTTCTTTAATTTAAAGACTGCGCTTGCGCCAAATATCAATTGCTTGGGGTTCGTACATCCCGAGCAGCCGTATCTATTAGTAGCTAGTAGCCCTTCACAGTGTTCCATTCAGCTTTCGCTTCTTTGTGGCATTGGTCTATGTAATGGGCAAGATCTTCCACCTTCACCAAGTAAGGTGCTTTGGTTGATTCGCGCAATTGGAAAGCTGGAATTTCCAACTCTTTAGAATTAGCTCTCGCGTTGGCTGTTTTTGGGGTAATACCTAAAAACTCTTCACTAATTTCTTTAAGGGGGATAACGGTACTTTCAAAACGCGCCATTAGGGCGAATGCTGTGTTCATACCCATACTCCTGTATAGTTTAAAGGTAGTTGTAGGTACTTGTAGTCATTTGTGTACCCTTGTTTATTTGTGAGGAATGATAATAAACAAAACTCTACATGTCAACGCTTGAGGAATTTACAGATGGTAGAAGAGCAAATAAAAGAATTGAAAGAGATCACGAACACACAGAAAGATAGTGAACTAACAAAGGCTTTGGGCATGTCAAAGGGTGTTATCTCCACATGGCGTGGTCGCGGAAAAGTCCCTGATAATGTGCTCGAAAAAGCTAAAAAAGGTGGATTTAAGATAAGTAGCGTTTCTGTTCGTCTATATGATATTGCAGCATCCGCTGGGACTGGCTCCTTGGTTGAGTATGAGCCGAGTAGGGAAGTTGAGTTAAGTGACGCGCTACGCATTATTTTAGGCATAACTAGCCCAAGCAATGCTAGGTTGCTTCATGTGCAGGGGGATAGCATGATTCCAACTTTACAAGACGGATCGCTCATCGCTATTGAATCAATAAACAATTTCGCTAATGACGGGATTTATGTTTTTAATTGGGATGAGGAGTTATTCATTAAGCGTCTACAGCGCATTAAAGAGGGCGTGCGAGTTATGAGTGATAACAACATGTATGAATCATGGGTGATCACCAAAGACGAAATGCAAGATAGAGACTTCGCCATTCTAGGGCGCGTCACTGGTTGTTGTCAGAGGTTGTGATAGGATTCTTTGAGATAGACCCAGAGTCATAAGAAGATGATACAAGGGTTAAAAAGATAACGCTGATTACTTAAATTCAAAAGGAGCCGATTGGCTCCTTTTTTATTCTGTGTATACAGAAAACCATGGGGTTACCGGTGGGTTTCTACTTATTACTTTTCTTCAGTTGTTCATCTTTAGTAGTTTTGAATAACCCTTGAACAATGAATCCTACCAAGCCTATAACACTGACAGTGGTAGTCGTGAGCAAGGTAATAATAACCTCTTTCTCTATCTGATCTTGCTTAGTCCCAAAGTACATAAAGAACATTATGGCCACGAACCAACACCAAGCACTCATAAAACTGAATGTCTTGCGAGCAATCCAGTCCATGATTTCTGTTTTGGTTTTTTCTTGATTCGCTTTTTCTTTTACTAGCTCCGTTTCTGCATCTTGCCGTCGAATGTCAGCTAGAACTTTATCGGTAGCAGCTTGACCATCTTCCTTTTCAAGAGATTGCTGTTCCTTTTCTGCTAGTAAGCCATCCTCATCATGCGTGTGTGGAGTGTCGGTTGCTTCTTTGCCTAAAGCTTTTTCTTCATGGTCAGATGTTGCTTTAGCTAGCTTTTCTAAGTCTTCCTCACCAGAAGATTGTCCGACAAGGTTTTTATTGTTATTAGGTTCAGCCACTCTATACCACGCTTTAAGCCATTGCTGTTGTGTTGTTTTGGGCGAACAGATCGCGGTAGTAATTCATAATTACATCATCAGGAATAATAGTGTTTGGTCTATTGCAACCGTCTCCTTCATGCCAAGTTCTATACCAAGGCGTACCAACCATATGCGTTAACTGCGATAGCTTTACGCCTGAATAATGCGAATAAGCATTAAAAACAGCTGTGATAATGCTCACATCTAGAGGAGCTAGGAGCTCAGTTTCAACGAAACGAGGGACGCCCTGATCGCGATAATGCTTTAAGGAGTGGTATAGCTCGGGGAATACAGGGCCATATTGCCAAGCACAAACACCATTAACTACCAGCGGCTCTCCAGCGGTGAGAGCAAGTTTGTAACCGTGCGCAATGTATACGAGCTTCTGCAACTGCATTTGTGTGAGTGAAGTGTGTTTTATTGTCGCCAGTTGGGTAAATCGTGCAGCAACACTTTTTGAACTATATGCCATGTCATCCCCCTTTTGTTAACTAACGTACTGTCTGAATTTTGATGAGATTATAGATACACAGTAATTAAAAGCAATTAAAAGCAATTAAAAGGTGTGTATTTCTACAGTATACATCATGGCTAGAGCAGTATACATTCTGTACTTCAAATACTAGAGGTAAAAAGTTCACAGGTGAATGAAATCACAGTATCTCATCCTTGTCATGCAACTTGTGAGGGAATAGTTGCGTATATACCGTCCACAGTGTATTTAAGTTTCTATGCCCTGTAACCTGTGCGACCTCTTCTATAGAGTAACCTTTCTCAAATAGGCGACTAGCCCCCTCCCTTCTTAAGTCGTGGTATCGCAAATCCTCAATTCCTAACTTGTTTCTAACCCTCTGAAAAGCAGCCGTAACACTGCGTGAGTTGTAAGGGAAAATGAGTTCTTTTTGATTAGGTTGTTTCATTACAATGTCAAATGCTCCACCAAGCAAAGGAGCCACCATGTGATTCCCTTGCTTTTTTCGTGGGTCTTTGCGATCACGAACCAAGACGGTTTTTTGCTCCATGTTCAAATCTTCCCACCTTAGACCGCACACCTCACTAATCCGCATACAGCTAAGTATGCTGAAATCCAAAATATCGGTAAGAGGGATTGTATTGGCGTGATGCTGCTCTCTCTCCATCAAGGCACCTCTAAGCTTATTCAGCTCTGTATCTGTCGGGCGCCTAGTTCGTTTTTCGCTTTTTCCGATTAGCTCCATTTCTTTTAGAACAGTGAAAGCATCCTCAAAAATATTTACATTTGTCTCAATATTAAAGACTGGTTGTGCTTTTTTCATTACAGCCTTTAGGTAACTGATATCATGAGAAATGGTTGTAGGTTTCGCACCTGAACTCCTTCTATCTCGACAATGCGCTATCAGGTCACTAATGCGTAGCTCGTTTGTATTAACTTTTGATATTTGGCAGTCACGTAATAGATTGATGCAGTAACGCTTGGTTCTGCCATCCCTATCGTATAAGTCTTTATCATTCATATATAAATCAATAAGCTCACCTATAGTGCAAATTTTAACACCATTTAGACCATTGCTTTCAATATCTGCAACCCTGTTTTTTCCAAACGTATTAGCTAAGGCCTTTTTTTTGAACGTCTTGCTTTCACGGTGTACTATGCGCCCATTCTTTTTTACAAATATTGTGGTTTTGTAGCGAGGCTCGCCACTGCTTAATTCTCTGCGTTCTACGTTGTAATATGCCATTAGATACCCTTTGGGTCCCCTTGTAAATTGGGGGTTCTATAAGGGGATCTATAACAAGTATTTAATCGCATTTCAATGTATTTAGGCGCATTTGCAAGAAGCAAGCAAAACCCAACAGGTAAGGCTACACAAGCTATGACTAACAGTTACACCCCTTCTCGCTTTTCAGTCGCTCCCATGCTCGATTGGACTGACCGCCACTGTCGTTACTTTCACCGTTTGCTTTCTCAGCAGACTCTTTTGTACACGGAAATGGTAACAACGGGCGCGATCTTACATGGTAAGGGCGACTTCCTAGAATATAACGAGCAAGAACATCCCCTTGCACTTCAACTCGGTGGTTCAAACCCGGTTGATCTTGCTGCTTGTGCGAAACTTGCTGGTGAACGTGGTTATGATGAAGTGAACCTTAACGTAGGTTGTCCTTCAGACCGAGTTCAGAATGGTCGCTTTGGTGCTTGCCTAATGGCTGAGCCTGAGCTGGTGGCAGATTGTGTTTCAGCGATGAAAGAAGTCACTGATATTCCAATTACCGTGAAAACGCGTATCGGTATCGATGACCAAGACTCTTATGAGTTCTTAACTAAGTTTGTTTCGACGGTGTCTGAAAAAGGCGGTTGTGAGCAATTTACTATCCATGCGCGTAAAGCGTGGTTGAGTGGCCTGAGTCCGAAAGAGAACCGTGAGATCCCACCTCTAGATTATGATCGTGCATATCAAATCAAGAAAGATTTCTCTGATCTGGTGATTGCCGTGAATGGTGGCATTACGACTCTTGAGCAAACTAAAGAGCACTTACAACACCTTGATGGCGTGATGATTGGTCGTGAGGCTTACCATAGCCCATTTATCTTGGCTGAAGTCGATCAGCAGATCTTTGGTTTAGACACGCCAATCAAGAAGCGCTCACAAGTGGTTGAAGAAATGTACCCGTACATCGAACGTGAACTTTCAAATGGCGCTAGTCTTGGCCATATCTCTCGTCATATGCTTGGTTTGTTCCAAAGCATGCCGGGTGCAAGACAATGGCGTCGCTACATCAGTGAAAACGCACATAAGAAAGGTGCGGGTATCGAAGTGATACAAACGGCATTGGCTAAGATCCCTAAAGAGCTAAATGTTTAATCTCCCTCTAAGTTAAAAGCTTAAGGTTAAATTCGCCATTAGAGGCTAAATTTACCACCACAAGTTTCCGAAAAGCCATGCATGAAGATGAGTGGCTTTTTATTTATCTGATAAATAAGGGTTTTGTTGGGTCGGCATACTTGGTATGGAAGCTGCAATGTTAGAAAGTAGGAAAGATAGGTCATTAACTCATTAGGGAGACCATTATGTTTGAATTAATCTTTGTTCTTATTTTCGTCGCAACTCTACTTGTCACTGGTATCACGTTTATGACGGTATTGGCTGCAACCGGAGTCGCGTTATTAGTCATGTTGGTCTTAGGTATGATGGGCGTCGTGTTTAAGTTACTGCCTTGGTTGATCGTGATTGCAATCGGTGTGTGGTTTTTCAAAAACTTTGTACACAGTTCTAACCAGAGACGTTACTAAGGTCATCGTGCCGTCAAATCTTTACTCGTCAGCGGTTTATCGTTTGAGAATTTAAGATGTGTGGTAGAATTTTCCCCAATAATCTATGAATGTGCATACAATTAGCACTACGATATGGAATTGGAGCTATCTCAAATGAATAAAATGCCATTAATTGCTTTAGTGGGAATGCTATCTTTAAGTTCAGCAGTGTCTGCTGCCGAAGAGTTTTCTTACACGGCTAAAGTCGGTGCCGATATGTGGTGGGGAAGTACAAAGCTAAACGAAGTTAGACAAGATGACGACTCTAACTCACCTTCGTTGTATTTCGCATTTGAGCATAATGCCCCAATGCTCCCAAATGCTAGCTTCCGTTATACCTCTATTGATGCGGACTCGTTGGCTTTTGATAAGTACGACTACACGTTTTACTACACACTGTTAGAGCACAAGTTGATGAACTTCGATGCGGGTGTGACGTTTACTCAGTACTCGAACTCGAACTACATTGAGCCTCAAAAGGGAACTCAAACAAGTTTCGATGAATTCACGTGGAGCTTCTACGGTAACGCAGAGATCAATGTGCCGGACACCAACTTCGATATCATTGGTACGATGGAGTTCGGTGACAGCAGTGGTATTAAGAGCACTGACTTGATGGCGGGTGTTCAGTACCGAATCCCTGTATCAGAATCTGAAATTGCCCTGCGTGGTGGTTACCGTGTTATCGACCTAGATTCGGATGAGTTCTTTAGCTCAGAACTAGGCAAGAGCTTTGTCATGGTCGATGGTTGGTTTGCTGGTGCTGAAGTGCGCTTCTAGTCCATATAAAGTAAATTTAGAACGAATTTTAAGAACGCCACTTTATTAAGTGGCGTTTTTTTATATCTATTGATTATATCTTTCTGGAATTAGTTAGCACATTCATCACTTTCGACCATCCTTAATACAGAGAGCCAATTTGCGTCTATTCTTATAAGGTCTATGTAGTGAGGTCAAAGCAAGGGATGGAATATGACACTCAATGAATTACGAAATTTATATAGAGAAAACCTGTTAGTTGAAGCCATCATAGAGCCCTCAATTCAAGAAGGGTCTTGGGTTGTGGAGTTTCGTCATATGGGCGGTGGCTTTGTTCTGCTTACGGATGTTCATGGCGAAGAGTGTCATTATGCGGATTTAGACCTAGCATCTAAGTCGGCAATGGCGGTTGGCTTTCAGCAAGTACGCATTGAAAACCAGTAAGGCAATTTACGTTTCAATCGGTTTTTACTTCCAAAAAGTTATAAAACATACTTTTCTATTCTTTCTTGTTATTAAAAGGAGTGGTTAATCTATCGTCACGCAATGATTAGGGATGTCGTGACCATGTCTTTAAATAAGAAAGAGTCTTCACAAAATAATAATGCACAGTCGGGGGCTAATGAGCTACCTGGGCTAGCAGCACCACTTAATGACCAACAATTGGGTCATCTTCAGCAAACTGTTTCTGAACTGTCTTCACAGCAACTGGCATGGGTCAGTGGTTATCTTTGGGGAGTGAGCCAAGCTCAGCCTGTTGGTGCTGCTGCGCCAATCGCTCAAGCGGCTGCTGCAGTAGCGGCTAAGCCTGCGGGTAAGCTCAGCATTATCTTCGCTTCTCAAACCGGTAATGCTAAAGGCGTCGCTGAATCATTGGAGGCAGAAGCGAAAGCCTTAGGTATCGCCGTCGAGCTTTTCGATGCGAGTGATTATAAAGGTAAGAACTTAGCCAAAGAGACACACGTCATTTTCGTCGCTTCAACCAATGGTGAGGGCGAAGCCCCTGATAACGCTATTGAGTTGCATGAATTCCTTCAATCGAAGAAAGCGCCAAAATTATCAAACCTACAATACGGTGTGATTGGTTTAGGTGACTCTAGCTATGAGTTCTTCTGCCAAACCGCTAAAGATTTCGATAACTTCCTCGCTAAGCTTGGTGCTAAATCGTTTGTCGAACGTCTTGATTGTGATGTTGATTACGAAGAGTCAGCAACGGAATGGCGCGCTAAAGCGTTATCGCAAGTTCAAGAAACGCTATCGACAGGTGCTGAGGCTGATATCGTTCAGTTACCAGTAGGCCAAGCAGTTGTCGGCCATTCGCAATACACTAAACAAAATCCATATACAGCGACACTATTAACTAGTCAAAAGATCACGGGTCGTGACTCGGGTAAAGATGTTCGTCATATCGAGATCGATCTTGATGAATCTGGCATTACCTACCAACCCGGCGATGCGCTAGGCGTATGGTATGAAAACAGTTCAGAACTCGCGAATCAGATTCTTTCTAAGGTTGGGTTATCGGGTATCGAAAGTGTCGATGTCGATGGTGACAATTTATCTATCCATAGTGCGCTAGTGAGTAAATTTGAGATTACGACTTCAAACCCTCAACTTGTGACTAAGTTTGCTGAGTTATCGGGCAGCAAGAAGTTAATCAAACTGGTGGAAGATAAAGACAAGCTTCGTGAATATGCGGGTAATACACAAATCGTCGATGTACTGGCTGAAAAGAAAACCAAGCTATCGGCTGATGAGTTAATTGGCCTGTTACGTAAGCTGACTCCACGCCTCTACTCTATTGCATCAAGCCAAGCCGAAGTAGATGAAGAAGTTCACTTAACGGTTGGTCTGGTTGAATACCAAAAAGGCGAAGAGTCTCGCTTAGGTGGAGCATCAAGCTTCTTGGCTCAGCGTCTTGAAGAAGGTGGCGAAGTGAAGGTGTTTGTAGAGAACAACAATAACTTCAAGCTACCACAAGACGACAATACACCAATCATCATGGTCGGCCCGGGTACAGGTATCGCACCTTTCCGCAGTTTTGTTCAAGAGCGTGAAAACAATGATGCTGAAGGAAAAAGCTGGTTGTTCTTTGGTGACCGTACCTTTACTCAAGATTTCTTATACCAAGTTGAATGGCAAAAGTACCTCAAGTCTGGCGCGCTAACTAAGCTAGATGTTGCCTTTAGCCGTGACCAAAAAGAAAAGGTTTATGTTCAAGACCGTTTAATCGAACAAGCAGAGCAGGTTTGGCAATGGCTTCAAGAAGGCGCGTACCTCTATGTCTGTGGCGATGCGACTCGAATGGCTAAAGATGTCCATGAAGCATTAGTTACGATAGCGGAAAAACATGGCAACCAGAGCCGCGAACAAGCTGAACAATATATTAATGATTTACGTAAAGCGAAACGTTACCAAAGGGATGTGTACTAATGAGCAAGCAAGTAATAGAGCAAGAAGTGCTAGGTCAAGTACTTGGACCTTTGGCTGACAATGAGCGTCTTAAGCGTGAAAGTAATAACCTACGCGGTACGATTGAACAAGATCTCCAAGACCGCATAACAGGTGGCTTTACTGCTGATAACTTTCAGTTGATTCGTTTCCACGGTATGTATCAACAAGACGACCGTGATATTCGTAACGAACGTACCAAGCAAAAGCTCGAACCGTTACATAACGTAATGCTTCGTGCTCGTATGCCTGGTGGCATCATTACCCCTAAGCAGTGGTTGGCGATTGATAAGTTCGCAGACGAAAGTACCTCTTACGGTTCAATTCGTCTAACAACTCGTCAAACGTTTCAGTTCCACGGTGTCTTGAAGCCGAACATTAAGTTGATGCACCAAACGCTAAATAGCATTGGCATTGATTCCATTGCGACAGCGGGTGATGTAAACCGAAATGTTTTGTGTACGACAAACCCGGTTGAGTCTGAACTTCATCAAGAAGCTTACGAGTGGGCGAAAAAGATCAGTGAACATCTATTACCGAAGACTCGTGCTTATGCAGAAATATGGTTAGATGGAGAAAAGCTAGAAACAACGGATGAAGAACCTATCCTTGGTAGCAACTACCTACCGCGTAAGTTCAAGACGACGGTTGTCATTCCTCCGCAAAATGATGTGGACGTTCATGCTAACGATCTTAACTTTGTTGCTATTGCTGAAGACGGAAAGCTGGTGGGCTTTAACGTGTTAGTTGGTGGCGGTTTAGCGATGACACACGGTGATACCTCTACTTATGCACGTAAAGCTGACGATTTTGGTTTTGTGCCATTAGATAAAACGTTAGATGTAGCAGCTGCGGTGGTAACGACTCAGCGTGACTGGGGTAACCGTTCAAACCGTAAGAATGCAAAAACCAAATACACACTAGACCGTGTTGGTATTGATGTATTCAAAGCAGAAGTAGAAAAGCGTGCCGGCGTTGAGTTCTCTGAAAGCCGTCCTTATGAGTTTACTGGCCGTGGTGATCGCATTGGTTGGGCGGAAGGCATTGATGGTAAGCACCACTTAGCGTTATTCATTGAGAATGGCCGTTTGCTTGATTTTCCTGGGAAGGCTCTGAAAACAGGTGTTGCTGAAATAGCGAAGATCCACAAAGGTGACTTCCGCATGACTGCAAACCAAAACCTAATTGTTGCGGGTGTGTCGACGAGTCAAAAGGCCAAGATTGAAAAACTGGCGCGTCAATATGGCTTGATGGACGATGCTGTTTCAGAGCAACGTAAAAACTCAATGGCGTGTGTGGCTTTCCCAACATGTCCTTTAGCAATGGCAGAAGCTGAGCGCTTTCTTCCTGAGTTTGTAACGGATGTTGAAGACATTCTGAAAAAACATGGATTACCAGAAGAAGATAACATCATCCTTCGAATCACAGGTTGTCCAAACGGTTGTGGTCGTGCAATGTTGGCTGAACTTGGTTTAGTGGGTAAGGCTCCGGGGCGTTACAACATGCACCTAGGTGGCAACAAGGCCGGAACTCGTATCCCTAAGATGTATAAAGAGAACATCACATCAGCTCAAATCTTAGAAGAGATTGATGCGCTGGTGGGACGTTGGGCTACAGAACGCAACGACAATGAAGGGTTCGGTGATTTTACAATCCGAGCTGGCATCATCGAAGAGGTGATCATTTCTAAGAGGGATCTGCATGCATAATTCTGTCGCTTCAAAATTGAAGTTAGCAGAGCTACTCGCATTGACTAAGACGGAGCAAATACTTCGTCTTGGGCAAATTAATGCTGAGTTAGAACAGCTAACAGCATTAGAAAGAGTTAAATGGGCATTAGATAATTTAGAAGGGACGCATGTTGTGTCTTCAAGTTTCGGCATTCAAGCCGCGTTAATGCTGCACTTAGTGACTCAAGCAAAACCAGATATTCCGGTTATTCTGACGGACACAGGGTATCTATTTCCTGAGACCTATCGCTTTATCGATGAGTTAAGTAAGAAGTTGACTCTAAACCTTCAAGTCTTTCGCGCCCAACAGAGCCCTAATTGGCAAGAAGCGCAATATGGAAAACTTTGGGATCAAGGTATAGAAGGGATAGAGAAGTACAACAAGCTTAATAAAGTTGAACCGATGAGAAGAGCGCTAGATGAGCTCGAGGCTGGGACATGGTTTTCCGGTTTAAGAAGAGAGCAATCTCAATCGCGTGCAAACTTGCCAATCTTATCTATCCAAAATGGTGTGTTTAAATTTTTGCCGGTAATCGATTGGACGAATAAAGATGTTCACTATTACCTAGAAGAGTATGGTCTCGGTTATCACCCGCTTCGAGAGCAGGGTTACCTTTCTGTTGGAGATACACATACAACTAAGAAGTGGGAACCGGGTATGACTGAAGAGGAAACTCGTTTTAATGGGCTGAAACGAGAATGTGGTCTCCATGAAGATGATGGAGAGCAATATGGTTCTGGGATTTAGACTCATTGCTATTTAAAAAGCTGCCATTAGGCAGCTTTTTTAGTTTCTAGGGGATAAAACTAGAGCGATTGTGGATAAGTCTGTGGTTATTGTGTAGTTACTTTGTAGTTAAAGTTGCATAAATAAGGCTTTGAGTGTTTATTCGTCATGTAATCGTTATTTTTGCATTTTTCTTTAATAAACACTTGCCAATGTGATGAACATCTCTATAATGCCGCCTCACTGACACGGCAGACGCCACAAGGCTTCAGCGCAGAATGTTAGTTAGGCAACTAGCTTTAAGCGATAATTCGCTCCTACTTTTAGAAAGTAGAAATTATTTTTCAAAATTGTTTGACACTGAGAATTAAATCGCTAGAATAGCCGCCTCTTCCGAAGTGAT
>NZ_JBFRRH010000021.1:0-3860 GCF_041472995.1 Vibrio sp. 10N.261.46.A3
CTTCAAGTTGATTCGGTATACAATGGATTTAATATAGCTGCGACAGGCTTCAAAAAACCGACACAAGCCTTGAAACAAAGGTCATAAGCCTTGATTTAGGACTAACTGGTTGGGCATAAAGACTGCTAGATTTCGTAAAAATTTTACTAAGAGATCTGATATGTCTTCCGTTCAACATACGCCTTCACAACACATCGCCAGTATCGAGTTAGGCCGAGTGATTGCTATCTTGGCGATCATTGGTTTACACGGTCAAATGGCACTCACTTATTGGCAAATAGATGAAGTGCCTTGGATCGGTTATATACTCAACCAAACCGCTCGTTTTGCGGTACCTCTGTTTTTCCTAATTTCCGGTTATCTTATTCAGCCCAAGTTGACTGCAGCCCCCTGGCAGACCGTCATTAACTACTCTAAACCACTGCTTAAGGTTTGGTTGGCATGGAGTATCATTTGCTTAGTGATGCCATTCAACCTCGCGAAGGTAGAAGAGTTTGGTTACCTAGGTGAGCGCAAAGGCTATTGGGGCTTCTTAATGAACACTCCGCTTAACTCTTTCTTAGAGGGTGGATTGGTTCATTTGTGGTTTATTCCCGCTCTCGTATGTGCAGTTTTGATCATTGCTTTGATAGTCGAAATGAAACTCGACAAACTGCTATTACCAGTGGCTATTGTACTTTACGTTTATGGTGTTTTAGCGGGCAGCTACGCAACGCTAACCGGGTTAGAAGCACCCTTCTTCACGCGTAATGGCCCGTTCTTTAGCACGTTAATGGTGACCTTAGGTTTCCTTATTCGTCAGAATCAATGGAAGGTGTCATCAACTAAAGCGTTGGGGCTATTAGCGTTAGGCATGTTGATTCACTTTGCTGAGGCGGCATGGCTCACCACGTTCGACGTCGGATTCAACATGAATGATTTCTTGTTTGGCACAGCGCTATGGGGGATGGGCGTGTTCATGTGGCTTTTGGCTAATCCAAACATGGGTAACTACGCTTGGGTTCGTGCCATTTCAAATCGCATGCTGGGTATCTACGTCAGCCATCTGTTGATCATTATCGTGTTGTTCAATGTCTGTGGAGTTTTAGGCATTACGGAATTGGCAAAAGACGTTACGGTATTTTTTGGCACCGTATTGTTGAGCTTCGGGTTGGTTGTTGGAATCGAGAAAACACCACTGCGACGCGTGCTACTTCGCTAAATCAGTTTTAAAGAGCAACAAAAAATAAAGGCAAGATAACGGATTATCTTGCCTTTATTTCATAATGTCAGTAACGAGAGTCACTCGCTGGGGTGTTATCGGAACGCCATTGCGCCCTTGCCAACACCTTCATAAGCGACGATTTGTAGTGATTGGTTCTCTGCTAGGCTAGGTTCAACTTGATCCGCAATATAGCCAGCAAGTAATTCCACCGTGGTATCGGTCGGCAAAATTTCCGTCTCACTCTTAGCAATCGCTAGCTCAAATTCGCCTTGTGGCGCGGTGTAACGGAAGCCATAGTGACTTTCATCATTAACACTGTTCGCGTTTTCACTCAGGTTAAGTGATGAAACAGAAACTTGGTCTTCTTTAGAACCTAAGTAAATGTCTTCCCAACGCTGAGCAAATGCTTGTTCGCGTTGCTCGTCACGCTGACCATCAACCACGATTTCTACTGGAGAACGGTGACCATGGGCGATGCGTTGGCAATTACCATCATGCTTTTTCAAACCATGGGTGTAGTGGTAGAACGCGCCATTAATGTTCTCATGACGAAGGGTGATCTCTAACCCGGTGACGTTACTTGGTAGGTTATCGCGAAGGATATTGTAAACGTGTGCGGTCACACTCTCGATGGTGATCGCTTCTGCATCAATCAGGCAATATGCTTCATCAGGGCAATGTAGATGAAGACTCTTGTCACCACGCAACACATCAACCTTAGAGTAGCCCGCTTTGCTCGCTTGAAGAACAATTGCAGCGCTTTGCATTGGCAGTAGCAAACGGTGATCAACGTGCTCATCGACAAGCTGTTTGATCTGCTTTTTGACCTTGCTAAAATCCAGCACCATGCTCATTTCATTAAGTTCACCAGACATGGTGACATCTAAAATCCAACTATCTCCTACGACCCCTCTGTGTTCACAGATGTATGAAGAATCGATAACGGTAAGGTCTCTTACAAATAGGTTCAAGTTGAACTCCTTAATACTTTAATGAGATACGGGAGGCTGAATAATGTTCAGCAGGCACTTCGTCTCATTGGTGTCTAGATAAAATAGGACGGGCAGAATGTTACAACGAGCTTATAAAGTCCACCTTTTTACACCCTCTTCCGATAAAAGAACAAACTACATACAATTTCCGCTAAAACATAGACCAGCCTGATGCGAATAGCCATAAACCGAGTGGGGGTTGCCCGGCGTTCCACTACGCATTTTGTTTTAGCCAAAGGCGCGGCGACACTCCGGCAACATGTTGAAAAGCACGTGAGAATCCTGAGTAACTGTTGTAACCCACTTCATCAGCGACCCAATTGATCGGCTTGTTTTGCAATAACAGAGATTGAGCCACAGAGACTCGCCACTTTTGCACATAATCTCCCGGCGTTTCACCCACTTCCCGTTTGAACGCTTCAATAAACTGAGTGCGAGACATCGCGGCCAGTGACGCCATTTCGGCAATCGAATAATGACGAGCAGGTAATCGATGAATAGCCGAGACCACAGAAGCCAATCGTGGGTGAGCAAGTGCCGAGAAAACGCCGCTATCAATTTTCTGTTGTTCGATGAGATGACGAAAAATCAAAGCCATCAAGGCATCGCTCAATTTGTCCATTAAGTACTGCTGCCCCGACGATTCTTGGCTCGACTCATTAGATAAAACCTCGATCACTGGCATTAAGTTAGGTGCCTCCTCAAACAGAATCACTATTACGTCAGGCAGAGCCGACAATAAAGGATTCATCTGCCCGGAACGATACTCCACGTTCGCGCACACAACTTCCGCGCCGTCTCCCACACCTTCAATCGCATGTGGTGTGCTATTCGGCAAATAAACAATGCAAGGCTGCGACAAATGCCTGTGTTCCGTATGAGCGCTAGACAAGCTCAACTCCCCTGCGCTCAATACATGAAGATGCCCCTCTTTACCTTGTTGCGCGTTAAATGACGACACCCCACACAGGTTTCCAGAATAGAAAACGCCAGTGCGTATCGAGAAATGTTCCATTAGTTGTGAAAGCAGATCCATGCATCCTCCGAACGATTCGCTTAGTTTTTAGTTCTTTTGTCCCTCTATAGACCGGACGAGTGGGCTAAATTATTTCAAACAAGATAACCAACACTGACAAGGAACTTGATATGTCACACATGAAATCGACCAGTCAAAAAATCACTCTATTGGCCGCGTTACTAGGCACCAGCTTTTCGTTAATGGCAGCAGACCTTGATATGAGTGTCGACAGCAATGACCTCGCGATCAAAGGCTATGATCCTGTCGCTTACTTTGCCAATGAAGGTCCAATAAAAGGCACATCTGAGTTCACAGCGACCTATAAGAATGCGATCTATAACTTTGCGAGCAGTGAAAACAGAGATGAATTTCGGGCCAATCCAGAAGCCTATGCCCCTCAATATGGCGGTTACTGCGCGTTTGGAGTAGCCATGGGTAAGAAGTTTGAAACCGACCCTCTCGCTTGGAAGGTGGAAGATGGAAAGTTGTATCTGAACTTAGACAAATCGGTTCAGAAACGCTGGCTGGAGAATACACAAGAGTTCATCCAAGACGCCAACAGCAACTGGACAACCATCAAAACCGTAGAAGCCTATAAGCTCTAAGCTCTAAGCTCTAAGCTCTAAGTTCTAGGTTCTAGGTTCTA